>JAUVCD010000599.1 GCA_030590865.1 Myxococcales bacterium
GAGCGGGCCGATCCAGCAGTTCCAGGTGTACTGCGACATGGACAACGATGGCGGCGGCTGGACGCTGCTGGCCTGGACCGGCAACAGCGCCTCGTCACCCAACGGGGTGCCCTACCCGGGCCTGGCCCCCTGCCCGTCCCTCACCTGCTTGCGCGGCTCGACGGTGGGACCGCCGGCTGCCGAAGCCTTGATGAAGGCCGCCCACGAGCTCGCCCAGGCTCAGTCGACCACCACCAAGACCAGCTATGGAACGATGGGCACCTACATGTACGCGGGCAAGCACGTGTACCCATCTCTCGCCGCGCTCACGCTGACCTATGGGCCGGTCACCTGCAACAACGCCGGCCTGGCCCTGGGCACCTTCACCTCCATGGTGGGGCCGACCACCCACGACGGCACCCAGGTCTACCTGACTCAGGACCTGTCCTACAGCACCTACAATTACTCGTCAGACAGCAACAGCTACATCTGGACCATCGGCGACCCCAACGGCTACTGCCTCGGCAGCGGCGTCATGCCTGGAGGCTGGATGGGCACCTGGACCTCGACACAATGGGGCCCTTACGTAACATCTCAGGTGGGCGCCTATTCGGTGTGGGTGCGCTGAGCGCCGAGAGCAGAGTGAGCGGAGCGAGCGGAGAAGCATCCGACGGGGCTCGACGGAGCTGGGAGGGGCACTCGGCCGGCTAGCGCATCGCGCCCAGACGCGATACTCATGGATCAACATGCTTAAAGCGCGCAAGTTGCGATGGCTGGCGACCGCCTCCCTGGCCGCCCTGGTGGGTTTCTACGTGGGCGGCGGCTGCGCCACCACTCCGGCTGAGACGTTCGGGGACGATGATGACGGCACCGGCGGCAGCGCCGGATCCACCGTGACCGGTGGCGGGGGCACTGGAGCGGGCACCACCACCACCACCAGCTCGATGTGCGACGTTGACTGCTCGCTCATCGAGACGCCGGACTGCCAGGTGGCCGAGTGCAACGAGGGCCAGCACCGAGGCACGGTGGGGGTCTGCGTCGTGGTGGCCGACGAGGACGGTGTTGCTTGCGAAGACGGGCAGTTCTGCACGGTGGATGACAGCTGTGTGTCCGGCGCTTGCGCAGGGGGACCGCAGAACGACTGCGGCATTTCGCCGGCAGCCTGCCAAGATGTGGCCTGCAACGAGACGAGCCAGACCTGCTCACAGGTCGCCTCGGCACCAGGGGCGGCCTGCCAAGATCCCAACGATCTGTGTGTGGTGGGCGGCACCTGCAACAACGGTCTGTGCACCGGCGGCGTGCCGGAGGACTGCTTCTTCTCCCCGGTCCCGGACGACTGCCACGTCGCGGAGTGCAATCCCCAGAACGGCGACTGCGAGCCCGTGCCGGGCAATGAGGGGCTGGCCTGTATCGATCTCAACGACTTGTGCAACCCAGGCAAGACCTGCGCCTCCGGCGTGTGCCAAGGGGGCGCACCGCTCAGCTGCAGTCACCTCACCCAGGGGTGCTTTTTGGGCGTCTGCGATCCCAACAATGGCCAGTGCACCACTCAGGCGCTCAACAACAACGACCCTTGCGACGATCTGAACGCCTGCACCACCGGTGAGACCTGCCAGAACGGTGGCTGCTCCAACGGCACGCCGGTCACCACGTGTGAGATGAACGGCGACGCCTGCTGCCCCACCAACTGCAATATCAACAACGATTTGGACTGCGCGATTCAGCCCTCGTGCAAGGGGATCAAGACCTCGGTGCCCGCTTCGACCACCGGTAACTACACCATCGATCCTGACTCGAGCGGGCCGATCCAGCAGTTCCAGGTGTACTGCGACATGGACAACGATGGCGGCGGCTGGACGCTGCTGGCCTGGACCGGCAACAGCGCCTCGTCACCCAACGGCGTGCCCTACCCGGGCCTGGCCCCCTGCCCGTCGCTCACCTGCTTGCGCGGCTCAACGGTGGGACCGCCTGCGGCTGAGGCCTTGATGAAGGCCGCCCACGAGCTCGGTCAGGCCCAATCGGCCACCACCAAGACCAGCTTTGGAGCGATGGGCACCTACACGAACGCCGGCAAGCATGTGTATTCATCCCTGGCGGCGCTCACGCTGAACTATGCAGCAACGGTTTGCGACACCAACGGCCTGCTCCTCGGCACCTTCACCTCGACGCTGGGGCCGAGCACTCACGACGGCGCGCAATCCTACCTGGCGCAACACTTGGCCTATGCCAGCTACAACTACTCGTCAGACAGCAACAGCTACATCTGGAACATCGGCGTGCCCACCGCTTACTGCAGTGGTAACGGCAGCATGCCGGGCAGCTGGATGGGCACCTGGAGCTCGACTCAGTACGGCCCCTTCGCGTCCCAGTCCGGTGCCGTGTCGGTGTGGGTGCGCTGAGCGTCGGGCACTGAGGTACGCTACGGCCCGGCCTCGTGCATCCGGCGCACCTGGGCCTGGCACTCGGATAGCAGCCCCTGAAAGATGCGGAACGACTCGTCGGCTCGCAGTCGTTCGGCGATCAGCTCTTTGAAGGCGATGCGCCGAATGTCGGCCAACTCGGCGGCGATCTCCTCGAGCTCTTCAGAAGGGAGAGTCGGCGACTCTTCCAGGTGGTCGAGGATCTTCTCCAGCCGGGCGTAATAGACGTCGATCCGGTTCTTCTTCAGCCGCACCACCCAGCTCTTGATAGCAGTGAAGCCTGCGAAGCCCGCAATCACCGCGGACAACAGAAAGGCCAGCAGCTCGGCATATCGAACCAGGAAAGGCGGTTCATTACGATCGTAATAAGCCTGGGCGCCGGGATGGATGGGGAAATGGAGAATCAACCGGTCGAAACGCTCGGTCAGCTGAGCGGCCACCTGATGGGTCTTAATCAACCGGGCGCGGTTGTTGAAGACCGACTCGGTGATGGATCGAGCCACATCGTCAGGTAGCGTCTTGTTACTGACGAGCAGGGTGCGGGCGGCGATCGTCGCGAGGGGCGAGTCCGGCTCGCCACGGGCGTCGCCGCGGCCCCCGGCATAGGTGAAGACCGGAATGATGAATGACTCGACGAAGGGATACTCGAGACGAAAGCCAGCCACCTCGCCTTGGTCGAGTCCTGGGCTCCCCAGGCCAATGAGCTCGACTTGTCCCGAGGCGACGATCTCTTTGCACAAAGGCGACTTGAGGCCGACCATGAAAATCATGGCGTCGATCTTGCCAGCGATGAGCTGTTCGGCGGCCGCGGTGGGATCGAGGAATCGAGCCTCGAAGTCGTCGTAGGTCAAGCCGTAGTGCCGAGTGAGCTTGCGAACCACGACCTCGGTGCCGCTCCCTTCTTCGCTGACCGAGACGCGGCGCCCCCGAATGTCGCTGAGCTTCTGGATGCCGGCGTCACGACGAACGACGAAGTGAAGGACGTCCCGGTAGATCGGCGCCAGGGTCCGGATCGCTTCGTTGCCATTCGAGTCGTTCTGAGCCAGGCCCAAATCGGCCTCGCCACGCTCGATCCTTCCGAGGTTCGCCTGGCTTCCCGGACTCCCCACCACCTCCAGGTGAATGTGAGGATGATCCGCCTCGACCGCCTTGGCCATCGCGTGGGCCAAGGGCAGATAGAGTCCTCCCTCCGAGCCCGCCGTGAGGGTCAGGGTCACATCGCCGCCGCCGCAACCGCTCAACAAAGCCACGGCGCAAACCATCAGCGTGGCGAGACAGGGCCCCAGCCTCGGTATCATGAGGCGAACCATACTATTCGTACCGGGGCCCGCAAGCTCGTGCCGCGTTCTTGGGCGAGGTGTCAGCCGCCCATCGAGATTGCGCCACCAGCACGGGGCGCCTAAACGAAGGTCATGCTCAGAGTCACCGGCGCCCTGTTGGTCACTGCCGTTCTCGTCTTGGTGCCCCGACTTGGCCTCGCCGACGTCGTCTCGCCCCCGCCGACCGACTGCCCGGCGGGGCACCAGGCGACCAGCGATCACGCCGGGCCCTACTGCCGACCGCCCAAGCCGACCGACTGTCCGCCGTCCCATCGCCCGCTGGTCGTCCGCGACAAGGGATACTGCGAGCCGCCACCGTCGAAAGCCTGCCCGAAGGGCTCGTTCTATACCTCCGAGTCGGCCACCGACACCTTCTGCATGGCAGCGGCGCGCTGCGACAGCTCGGCCTGCCGTAGCGGCATGGCCTGCATCGAGACCGACCTGTGCGTGACCCATCGCCCGCGCAGCGGCGGCATCATCGAGCTGGTGTCCGGCACCTGTCCAGCCGGCAGCTGCGCCGCAGGCAAGTGCCTCAAGTCCAAACGTTGCCACGCCGACATTGTGCAAACCAATGCCTCAGCGACCCCAGAGGGCAGCGCAGCACCCGAGCCCTCGGCCAGCGCTTCGACAGCGCCAGAGCCCAGCGCCAGCGCTTCGGCAGCCCCGGAGCTCAGCGCCAGCGCCGCACCTAGCGTAACGCCCGAGAGCACGCCTGCCGCGCCACCGGCGGCACCGGCCCCGGGCTGTGGTTGTGTCGTGGTGGGCCACCGGCCGTCGTCAACGGCAGCTGCATTGGCGCTGCTTGCACTGGCTATGGCCGGTTTGGCTCGCCGGCGCCCCCGCCCCTGGTGAGCTAGGATGCAGCGATGGGCCTGAGTGGCGTCATCGGCGATCGCTTCGAAATCGATCGCCTGGCCGGACAAGGCGGCATGGGCGCCGTCTACCGTGCTTGGGATCGCGTCGGGGGCGTGGTGGTAGCGCTCAAGGTGCTGCACCACGACTCGGATGAGCACCTCGCCCGGTTTGCGCGAGAGTCGCGCTTGCTGTCTCACCTGGACCATCCGGGCATCGTCCGCTTCGTAACCGAGGGCACTCTGCCTGATGGCGACGCCTATCTGGTCATGGAATGGCTCGACGGCGAGAGCCTTGCGGAGCGACTCGATCGCAGTTTGATGACCATCGGTGAGACGCTCACCATGGCCGCCGCCGTGGCCGCAGCGCTCGGAGCCGCCCATGAGCGAGGGGTGACGCACCGAGACCTAAAGCCGGGCAATATCTTTCTGGTCGACGGCTCGGTGGAACGCATCAAAGTCGTCGACTTCGGCATCGCACGGGTAGCCGATTCGGCGCGGGCGCTGACCGCCACCGAGCAGATACTGGGCACGCCGGGATATATGTCTCCCGAGCAGATGCGCTCGAGCCGCGAGGTTGGCCCCAGCACCGACGTCTACGCCCTGGGCTGCGTGATGTTCAAGGCCATGGCCGGTCGTGCCCCTTTCGTCGGCGAGAGCGGGTTGGACGTCATCCTCAAGGCCGCCTCAGGCACGGCACCGCTCCTGTCGACCTTGCGGAGCGACATGCCGCCAGAGCTCGACCAGCTGGTGGCGGCCATGCTGGCGACCGATCAGTGGGCCCGCCCCGCCAATGGACTGGTCGCGGCTCAGACCCTGCAGGCCATGGTGGCCTCGCGCCGCCGGTCAGGCGCGCAATCTTGGCGACCGCCAGCGTCCCTGGGCATCGCCGCGGAGAGCCAAGCGCCAGCCACCGACGTCGTGGCACCGACCGCTGGGGTCAGCGGAACAGCGCCGGCTGCACCGCAGCTCGATAGCTATGCCGCCCCTTACGGCGGCACCGGGCCTCATTACCATACCAATACGCCGTTGGTAGCATCTCAGGTGGTGGCGCCAGGCTCGCCGAGCGGCTCGGCGTCCCGCTTACCGCGCCTGTTGATTGGGCTCGCCAGCCTGGGCGCGCTGGGGCTGGTGGCGCTGGCCACCTGGATTGTCGTGGCCCGCGGCGGCTCGGTGGTGGGCAGTGGGTTCCCCTCGACGGGGCCGCCAGGCGACGGGACGGGAACGCCGGTCTCTTATCCCTGCGGTAACGGCGTCTGCGAGCGCGTCCGCTACCCCAACGCGCAGAAGGTGGAAGTGCTGAGCCTCTTACCTCAGGCCAGGGCTGTAGCACGCAGCATCACGCCCAAGACGAAGCTGCTGGCCGTTAGGGCAATCAACGTCAAAGGCG
>JAUVCD010000845.1 GCA_030590865.1 Myxococcales bacterium
CGGCCGCTCGGCATCGCATCGCTGGAGGACAAAGTCCTGCAGCGCGTGTTGGCGATCGCCTGAAACCGCGTAAAGACGGTGGAATCCGCAGCTGATGCTCACCGGTGAAGACCGCATCAAGTGATCGGTGGTGACAACCGCACCAGCGCCTCGCTGGTGCGGTCACCACTGGTGAAAATCGCTGTTACGACTCGCTATCTCTCTGCTTTCTAGCGCTTCTCTTCATGGCTTTGCGCTCTTGGGCCTCCTTGAGACGGTACGAATTACCGGCGATGGTGAGCACCTCCGAACGGTGCACAAGGCGGTCGACCAGCGTGACAACGCAGCTCGCGTTGGGAAAGACCTCGCCCCACTCTGCGAACGCCTTGTTCGTTGTCACGATCACTGGTTTTCCAAGCTCGTAGCGCCGGGTCACTACCTCGAAGAGCAAGTCAGCGTGCCGGTTTCCGTAGGAAAGATAGCCAACTTCGTCAATGCACAAAATCCGCGGCCGACACAGCTGCCTCAACCGACGTTCAAGCGCGCTCGCGCTGTCCTCGGCTGCGAGCACATTCAACATGACGCTCGCTGTGGTGAAGCGGACGCTGAACCCGTTGTGCAGGCATTTGTGGGCGATATTTTTCGACATCATCGTCTTCCCGACACCGTTCGGGCCGACGATCACAATATTCGACCCTTCCTCCACGAACTTCAACGTGAACAACTCGTCCACATGACCGCGATCCAGCTTCTTCGGCCAATCCCAGTCAAAGTCCGAAATCGGTTTGTATCGCCCAAGCTTGGCTGTTCGAAGGCGTTGCTCCAGACTCCGCCGCTTGCGCTCGACCTCTTCGATCCCGATCAGCCAAGGCACCCAATCGGCGTCCTTCACCTCATCGAGGTGCAATATCAAACCGTACAAACCAAGCGCATGGGCACGTTTTGCTAGATCATGCATCGCTGCCTCCCATGTCGTAGGAGGACAATTTGTGTGGCGTGACATGTAGATCTCGGATCCGCGGGTCGTCTGGCAGGGCGACTGGAAGCGGCGGCGGCGTGCCCGCCTCCTGGGCGCGACGGTTCAAGATCTGGCGTACACCCGCGACGTGAAACGCGTCGGCGGTGATGGCCTCGACGACGGCAGACTCGACGGAACCGGCGCCCCAGGTATCAATCAGCCGAAGTAGTGCGGCAACAGCGCTGCCCAGGTTGTGACCGCGTTTCGCGGCTTCCAGCAGCAACACCGCACTCGATGGCACAGCGTGATGAAGTCGGTCGATGCCGCGTGCTTTCCGGGACTCACGCTTTTGCTTGGCCAGTGCCTCGAGATGTTCGAGGCGCTCGATCTGTTCGCCCCGTCCGAAGGACCGGAGGTGCTCGGTGACGACCTCATCGCCGTCAACGACCCGGATCTTCTCGGGTGTTGCAAGCACGGTGAGGGTGCGACGAACGTGGTCGTGGGGCACGCTGTAGTCGTTCTTATCGAATCGGACGTAGGGCTGTTTTCCAACCCTCACCTCGACGGAATCGTGGGCAGGGTAGTTGTCGTCAGGCAGCGGCAACAGGCGTGGTTTCTCCGCGAGCCATGCCTCGCCGACCGACATCGTGTCGTCCTCTGGACAGGCGCGAAGTGCCGCGATCTCAGTGCACCAACGCTCGGCTTGCTTGTTGAGATCTGTCAGTCCTTCCCAGGTTCTCGCAGGCCAGAACGACGTTCTCAAATACCGAATGGTCCGCTCGACACGTCCTTTTTCGTTGCCCCGTCTGACCGCGACTGGTCGAGGTTCGAATCGGTAGTGCGCTGCAAAGTCCAGGGCTGTTGGATGGAAGCGAATCGCGTCCGCCCGACGCTCGAGCACGACGGATTTGAGGTTGTCGTACAGAAGCCGCCTGGGCACGCCGCCAAAGAAGTCGAACGCAGCCATGTGGCCAGCCAGGAAGCTGCCCATGCGCTGGTCGTAGAAGAAGCGCACGAACGGCAATCGAGACCAGGACAAGACCATCACGAAGGCGCTTACCGGACGCGTCGCCCGACCGATCTGCTGACTGCCGAAGTGCCCCCAGTCCACCTGGGCCTCCTCGCCAGGAAGGGTCCGAAGACGCTGAAACGCCTCCGCCGGCTTCCGGGGGCGTAATCGAGATACGATTCGCCGAAAATGGTCAGGTCCGCCTGGGTATCCGCGCTCTGCGACCATGACATGCAGCCGGCTCGAAGGCAGCGTCGGATAGGCGCGCAGCGTCTCCTCGATGAACGGAATGTACGGATCGACGATCGACTGTCGCGTGCTGGGCGCCGCGGGTACACCTCGGTCGTGCAGAACGCGCCTGACGGTGGAGTAGTGAACACCGCACTGCTTGGCGATGGTGCCCACCTTCCACTTCTCGACGAAGTGCAGGCGCAAGATCCGCTCTTCGAGCTCGAGGGGGATCACGCATCACCTCCGAGGCGGCGCCCGAGCGTGGCGGGTGCGATGAATGAAATGCCGTCGCGTAAACGGTCCAAGAGGGGCCTGGCATCGGGAACAGCAAGGTGTCGGACGCATTCGCAAAGGAAATTGCTGACGTGGAATCGCATCGGGTGTCTCCATGGGCCCGACCGGAATGGTGGGCTTTGTGGAGGGTGGTTCCGGCGGCCTGATCGCGGAACCGTGATGCGTCATCTTCGTGTTTCGGCGCTCGAGGTAGCGCTGCTGGCGGGCCGCATGATTTCGGCGTCCGCGATCTGTCGCTTGATATCGTTGGGCAGCTCGACGACGGCTGTCACGACGGGCCGCTACCGCACAGGACCCAGGGCAATAGCGGTTTCCGCGGTCACATCGCCGACACAGGCGCACCTGTCGACCACAACGTGAGCATTGGTAAAGGCGATGAGAAATGACGTCGGGGTGGACCGGACGACGTCAACAAGTGAGATCGAACACGGCCCTTTCAGCTGTGTTGTGGGCCACCGAGGGTCTGGAGTTGCACCTCCGGGCCCTCACCTTTCAGCCTGCTAATAGCGGGTTCGTGCCACATAGCGGAGTCCGCTCCCGACGAGCCAGCTGTCCTCCCTGACGGTCGAACACCCGCCCCTCTGGTCGCAGACTCCGAGGGTGGTCCCATGATCGTGGCGCGAGTCTGTATACGCTGATCGTCAGATGCGGATGTCACCGAAATCAGGCGGGTTCCGATGCTCCCTTACAGACGGGAGCTGAGGGTCACGTTCTGCGAGTCCCCAATCCGAGATTCGTGTGAATCATGGTGGCGAAGGGATAGGGGCGCTCAACATGGAGTCCATGATGCCCACGCCCGTTGTGACCGCCTACGAAGCTGCCCTCCCCGACGACCCGAGCGTCCAACGCAAGCAGATGTTTGGCTCGCCATGCGCGTTTGTGAATCGGCAGATGTTCTTTGGCACCTTCGAAGACACCCTCGTGGCGCGCATCGGCCCCACTCGCGTGACGTCCCTCGCGGGTGAACCCGGCTTCCGCGTGTTT
>JAUVCD010000882.1 GCA_030590865.1 Myxococcales bacterium
CAATACGGCGCGATGATTGAGCACCGCCAGCACCGGCGCGGTGAGAAAGGACAGCGTGGTGGCAATGTCCACCAGCGCCTTGAGCGATTTGAGCAGGAACACCAGCACCAGCATGGACCCGACGAACATCACGGCCAGGGCCACCCAATAGGTGGTGCGGGCTCGACCTCGCTGTGCCTCTTCCTGATCGATCTGCTCGGGCCCGCGGAAGCGCTCGACCAGCGCGGACAGGGCGCGAGGAAATCCGTCCACCACGGCCAGCGTGGTCGAGAACATCACGGCGGTGGCTGCGACGCCGATGACCGGCCGAGCCCACTGACCGAGGGTCTGGCTGTAGAGGCCGATGATCTGGCCGGCGAATTGGCCCGCGTTAGGCGAGAACTGGGTTCCGCTGCCGTGCATGATCCCAGCGCCGAGCAACACGAAGCAGACGGCCAGACAAGCCGTGCCGATGTAGCCGATGTGGAAGTCGGTCATCGCCTCGCGCAGCGAAGGCGCGTGGCCGGTGGCGTCCCGCTTGGCCAGTGTCCACAACGACTGCCAGACCGCCACGTCGAAGGCCGAGGGCATCCAGCCCACCAGCGCCGCGATGAAGAAGATGGTTTTGGGGTCGAGATCGGCCGATCCGAGCCACCAAGGCCCGCCCCAATCGACTCGCGGCAGCACCAGCGCCGTGGCCACCAGAGTGGAGAGGGTCAGCACCACGACCAGCACCTTGGTGATCCGGTCGAGCAACTGATAGCGACCGACGGCGAGCAGCGCCCCGCACAAGCCGACGAGCACTCCGGAAATCACGATCGGGCTCGCCGTGATGCCGGTGGTGGCGATGACCAGACCCGCGGTGACCACCGCCACGACCGCCTGAACGGTGAACATGGTCCCGACGGTGAGCACGCCGTAGACCACCAGGGCCCAGCGGCCCTGCCGCCGGTACCCTTCGAGCAACGAGTGACCCGTGGCCGCGGAATACTGGGGGCCAAAACGGAACGCCGGGTACTTGATGACGTTGACCAGCAAGATCAGCCCGAGCAGCGCCACGCCGTAGCCAGCCCCAGCACGGGTGGACTGCACCAGGTGGGACACGCCCACGGCGGTGGCCGCGAACAGCAGACCCGGTCCTAGTGCCTTGAACAGACCGTGTTGACTCGGGCGCTCCGCACCGGACATTGGGGGACGATACCACAGGCCAAGTGGCGCAATGGCGGAGCGCTGACCTGGTCTCGTGCTCTAGGGTTCGGTGCCCGAGGGAGAGACGGGTGGCAGGGTGGCGGCCAAACGACGCGCCGAAACTAGAGTCTTCCACGATTGATGGAATGTCACATCCGTTCTATTCCTTACCTGTTGAGCCACAAGCCGAAGAAGGTACGGACATGACACAATTCGTCGCGATTAACCCGAAGGCTGAGGTCCTTGGAGATGCCGTCCTGGCTGTCCTCGAGGCGGGGCGAGGGGCCTTCCGACCCATGATGCTGGACATTCTGGCGTCCCATCACATCAACGACCCCAAGAGAGGCAGCTGGTACTTGCAGCAGGACTGGCTAGACGCCTTCCAGGCCATCTCCGAGAAGATCGGGGAGCAGACGCTGTTTGCCATCGGCACCAAGATCCCTGAGAGCGCGGCCTGGCCACCGGATGTGGACACTGAGGCCAAAGCCCTGGGATCCATTGATGTGGCCTTCCACATGAATCATCGCATCCAGGGCGTGGCGCTGTTCGATCCCACCACCGGGCAGATGACCGAGGGCATCGGGCACTATGGTTTCGAGCTGACCGGTGACAAGGCGGCCACCATGGTTTGCGACAATCCCTATCCCTGCGCATTCGATCGAGGGATCATCGAGGCTGCAGCGAAGAAATTCGCTACCCGCGCATTCCTGGTGAACGCGAAGCATGACGATTCGAAGGAATGCCGAAACAAAGGCGGCGGATCCTGCACCTACCACGTGACCTGGTAGGTCAGTCGTGCTTGCAGCTGTCCGGGTGGGCCGCCTGGTGTAGCTTCTGGTAGATCTGTTTGTCGATCACGCCGAGCCAGTAGGCCATCGCCACCTCGCCCCAGTTGCCCTCCCAGTCCTTGGGCATCATCTTGGGATCGAACTTGATTTGTGGCGGTGGCTTGGGCACCGGGATCATCAGGTAGCCGTCCCCTAGCTTGTGGGGCGGCAGCTTCAGAGCGAGCACCGCAGCCTCGAGCTGTGGGGTGCTGAGCTTGCCCTGCTGGTGCAGGGTCGCGATCGCCAAGGCTCGGGCGTAGTCGCCGCTCCCTTTGGGCAGGCCGGCACGCAGCTCATTTTCCAGGGTGGCCAGTCCGGGGACGTTGGGTGCGGGCACCGAAGCAGTCGTCGAAGCCTCGGCGGCGGCCTGGGTGGTGGGCGCTGCGCTCACCGTGGCCGCTGTCCTAGGTCCCGTGTTTGTCGGATCAGCACTCGACGGTGCGGCGCTGGAGCCCGGTTCAGGCCTCGAGGCGGTCTTACTGCAGGCTGCGACGGCCATCGTGAGCGCCAGGACGAATGGAACGGTGAAGTGAGACTCCATGGCCCTTGTTGTACCTGATCGCCGGCTCGCCGGCGCTGCTCGTCAGTCGCGCCTCTCAGACTGTGTTTGCTCCACAGCCACGGCTGGGATACGCGGGCCAGCACAACGGAGAGTTCTCATGCGTTTTGACACCAAGTGCGTTCGAGCTGGCATCAATCCCTGTCCCACCACCGGCGCCATCGTGCCGCCTATCTACCAATCGGCGACCTATGTTCTCCCGGAAGTCGGGAAGAACAAGGGCTATGATTACACTCGCTCGTCCAACCCGACTCGTGCCGCCCTCGAAGCCGCCCTGGCGGGTATCGAAGGCGCTGCCCACGCGGCCTGTTTTGCCAGCGGCATGAGCGCGGTGGATGCCATCGCCCGCACCCTGAATGCTGGCGATCACATCGTGAGCTCTGACGACGTCTATGGCGGCGTCTCCCGCTTGTTCAACACCATCCTGAGTCGCCATGGTCTCGAGTTCACCTACGTCGACACCTCCCATCCCGAGTTGGTCGAAGCTGCCATCCGAGACAACACCAAGCTGGTGTGGATCGAGACCCCCACCAATCCGCTGCTCAAAGTCTCGGACGTCAAGGCCCTGGCCGACATCGCCCATGCTCGCGGCATTCCGCTAG
>JAUVCD010000376.1 GCA_030590865.1 Myxococcales bacterium
CGTCCACCACAGCACGGGGGATCAGCGCGCTGGGCAAAGTGTAACGGTAGAAGGTGCCCACCGGATCGCGAATGCTGCGGACTGCCTTTTTCATCTCGTGGGCCGGCACGGCGTTCTCCTTGGCCGCTCCAGCGATGGACCCGATGGCGCTCAGCGCTTCGGCCCCAGGATCGATCATGTCGGCGGTGGGACCAAAACACCCGCGACAGGGCATGTTGGCGTTGATGCAGGTCGCCCCGCAGCCCCCGCGAGTGGCCAGGCCCATACACAACAGGCCCTGGTCGAGGAAGCAACGGTCCGGATCGGCCAGCACCTCATGGGGGCGCACCACCTCGGCCATCCGGCCACTCTGGCGGGTGGCAGCTCTGGGACACTGGTCACAGAGCGCCTTGTCGGCCGCCAGCACCGTGCCTGCTGGCGGCAACTCGCCGGTCGCCACGTAGTGCTCCACCACCTGCAGCAGCTCGACCACCCGCTCTACCGGGGGCGGGCAGTCGGGCAAAATCACGTCCACCTCCACGACCTGGGGCAAGCTCTTCACCGTGTCGAAGAAAGCCGGCAGGGTGAGCGAAGCGCCGCCTACCGGGGTAACCGTTTGGGGGCGCAGGCCCTCGGGGTTCTCGGTCGACGGCGTCGACTCATAGGCCACGTCGAAGATCTGCTCTCGATCCGCCAGATTGGCCAGACCGGGGATCCCGCCGAAACAGGCGCAGGCGCCATAAGCCACCAGCACCTTGCACTTATCGCGGAAGGCTTCGGCGTCTTGCTGCTGCTCACTGGTACGCACCGCCCCGTTGAACAGACCGATGTCGATGCTCTGAGGCTCGAGGGCGAGCAACTCTGCCCGCTTGAAGTCCATGGCCACCGGCCAGTAGACGATGTCAGCCAAAGCCGCGAGGGACAGCAGGTGCTCCTCCGTGTCGAGCAGCGACACATCGCATCCGCCACAAGCTGCCGCCCAGCTGACCGCCATCTTGATCTTGTCAGCCATGGTGCCCTCCTATCCGTTGCTGGCGACTGGATTGGGGCCCAGCTTGCGCAGTTTTTCATCCATCGTGCGCAGGGTATCGAGCAGCTTGGCCTGCATCGGAGCGCCGATATATTCGAACCGCAGCCGCGCCAGATTCAGCCCCAGCTGTTCCATCACCGCCCGGGCCAGGGCGATACGTTTGTCGGCCACGAAGTTCCCCCACAGATGATGGCAGCTCCGTTCGGGACAACCGGCCACCAGGATGCCATCGACCCCTAGGTTGAACATTTTCAGCAACAGAGCCGTGTTGACCGAGCTCGCGCAGCGGATGCGCACCGCTCGGTAGTTGGCCGGCGCTTCGGCTCGCTCGATGCCTGCGAAATCAGCGGCGCTGTAAGAGCACCAGTAGCAGAGCAAGGCCAAGATGCGCGGCTCGCCAGCTGGCAACTCGGTGAACGCCGTCGCGGCCTGGGCCAAGATCTGCTCGTCGGTCAAGTTGGTCAGCTCGGCCGCGTGGACCGGGCAGGCGGCGGCGCAGAATCCACAGGCCTGACAGAAGGCCGGATCGCTGACTGCGCCTGCAGCGGTGATGCGGATGGCACCGTGAGGACAAACCGCCTCACAGGTGCGGCAACCGCTGCAGCGGTCCGGGTTGACCCGGCTGACATAGCGATTGGGCACCACCGCAGCCTCGAGCAGCGAAGGCAGGGCCCGCATGGCCGCTGCGCTGCCCTGCTCGGCGGCGTGCTGAACGACCTTCGGCCCCGTGCTGGCGCCTACCACGAAGGCTCGATCGACCAGCGACTCGGTGGCTCGAAACATCCGTGGCTGGTTCTCAATGGGATAGCCGTAGCGATCGAGCTCTACGCCAAACATGCGGTACAGTTCCGCCGACCCACCCGCTGGCGTCTGCGCCGTGGCGAGGACCACCAAATCAGCCTCCAGCGTCAGCGGTTCGGGCTCGTCGGGCGGTCCATCGTCGTCGTCCGGTACGAAGGGCTCAACTGACACCTTCAAGGCCCCGTCTCCATTGGCCTGCACGGCGGCGACCTCGCCGTTGACGAACTCGTGGCCCATCGCATGGAGACGCTGATAAAGCTCTTCCAACGCCCGCTCATAGGTCCGAAAGTCGCGGTAGTAGACCACCGTAGGCTCAGCCATCGGATTTTGCGCCGCCAGCCGATCGACCTGCGAGGCAGTGACCGCACAACAGGTCTTGGAGCAATAAGGCACGCCAGCACCTTTGCGCTCCGGGCCAGCCCGAGAGCCGGCGCACTGCACGAAGACCACTTGCTCGACCTCTTCGCCATCGGACGGTCGCCTCAGCCCCTCCTCCAAGAGGCGCTCGAATTCGATGCTGGTGACGACGTTTGGATGGCTACTGTGGAACTGCTCGAACCCCGACAAATCGATGGGGTCCGAGCCAGTGGCGAGAAAGACGGCACCAAAGTCGTCGGTCCACTGGCGGTGCTCGGCCTCCAGGTCGATGGCATCGGTGGGACAGACCGGCACACAATCCCCACACTTGGTGCAGGCTTCTGGGATGAGGGTGTAGAGATCGGGCAAAGCACGCTCGAACTCCTTGTCGATGGCCTTGCGCTTGCTGAGGCCTTGATTATGCCGACGAGGGAGCTGCTCGGGACACACCTTGGCGCACTCGTCGCACGAGATACAGGCTTGGGGATCGACGAACTGGGGCTGGCTGCGCAGCGTGACGCTGAACACACCAGCGCTCCGCTCGACCCCCACCACATCGGTCTGTGCGAGCGCCGTGATCCGATCGTCCAGCACCGCGCCCTGGGCCTGAACAGGACCGACACAGGATCCGTCACAGACGGACGGCCAGCCCTCGGATTGAAAGATGCGGTGCAGCTGACACAGCCGCCCGCCGAGCCATTGATTGCGTTCGACCAGGGTCACCGGGATCTTGGCAGCAGCCAGATCTTTGGCGGCCTGCAGACCGGCCGGCCCGCTGCCGACCACCAGCGCCCGGCTGGGGATCGGTACCGCCGGGGGGGCGGGCTCATCGGTGCGCAGCCGTGCATGGGCCATCCGCACCAAATCGATGGCCTTGGCCGTGGCGCCATTTCGATCCGAGTGCTGCCACGCGCACTGTTCCCTTATGTTGGCCACCTCGAACAGCTCGGGGCTCAAGCCCATGGTCTCCATCAACCGGGCAATCCGCTGCTCAGGAAACTTGAGCGACGACCGGGGCGAACAGCCGGCAAAGAGCAGCCGGTCACAGCCTGCCTCACGCAGCCGCCGCACCGCTGCGCCGAGATCGGCGTCAGCACAGAGCACCGCCTGCCGGTCCACGAAGGCGACACCCTCGAGCTCGGCGGCCACCGCGGTGAGCCGTTCAGTGTCCACCTGGTCAGACACCTGAGTCTTGCAGTCGCAGACGAACACGCCGATTCGGGCCGTCACGCAAACCTCCCGATAGTGACTCATGCTGCGGTCTAGGCACAGGCTAGCCCACGCCAAGGCAGCGGAGCCGGGATCCTACGGAGGCCACCGAAGCGAAGCAAGGCAGGCGATCGGTGACCTGCCTGGACACCAGCCCCCTCAGCGCTGCAAAGCGGCGGCGTCGCCGAGCAGCGTGAGCTCCAACCAGTCCAACGCAAAATCGAGACGGACCCGTTCATCGCTGCGGACGGCGGCCTCTCGCGCCGGACTGAGCGCCAGCTCCGCAAGGCTGTCGCGCCGCGCCCACAGCTCGGGGAGACGATCAACCTGGTACAGCGCCACCGCCACCAGCAGCTTTCGATCCGCCGGCAGCGGTCCATGCTGTCGAAGGTGGCGGGCCACCAAGCTCATATAGCGATCGTCCACCTTGGTGTGCTCACCCAGACGCTGGTCCTCGAGCCAGCTCTGCACCGTCCATTGGCTGAGCTGTTCGAAGCCACGGCAGTGCGCCTCCCGCACCAGACAGAGTCGCTCCTGAACCTGGTCATGCTCGTCGAGCCCTGCTCCCCGCGCGATGGGATAGCTGCGGCAAGCCGCTGGCCGATGCGGGTAAACCGAGCAGCCGGCCTCGCCCACAAAAGGGCAAAGGTGCTCCGGACCCTCGCCCATCGCCAGCTGCAGCACCGGGAAGCCGGTCTCGCCGAGCTCGGCGGTCACGGCGTAGCGCTCTAGAAAGTCAGTGCTCGAAAGCCCCAGAGCAGTCCGCAGGACGAGCACGTCGTAGGGATGGAGCTCCAGATCCAGATCGCGGCAACAGGCGTTGAAACAGGCCACCTCGGGGTGACAGCCGAAGCGGAACGCCTCGCCAGCCATGAGAGGCGGTAGGTCTTCGAGGCACGGGGCCTCCGAATCAGAGTCACTCATGAGACGCTGCACTCAGTACTCGACCTACCGGCCTTTGCCAAAGCGAGTCGACAAACGAACGGGCAGACGCGAAGAGGATTACGCGAAGGCGCCGTACCGGGAAGGCCGCTACCCGCCTCGGCGTCGTGATCCGGTGATGGCCGCGAGCTGTTCCCAGCCGATGGAGAGCCGCAACTGGTGGTTATTTGCGCCTTTGGCGAGCCCCGGGGCGGGTCACCCTGGGCGCCCGCTGCCACCGCTGATGATGCCCGTAGCCGGCCCCGTTCTTGCTAACCTGTCGACCGAGGTGCGGCCCGGCGAGGTCGCGACCCGTCCAAGGACGGGATGCCAGCCATCCCTCTTACCCAAACGAGGACAACCGCGCTCATGCGAATCGCCTATGCCGTCACCTGCTCACTGTTACTCCTATCCGCCTGTGGCACCCCCCACGAGGGCCGGCCCACCGACGTTGCGCCGCCCGGCGCCACTGGTCGTAACGCAACAGGACACGCCACCGGCGCGAGACCCGGCGGGACGAGCAGCGACGGACCGGTTTTGTCGCCCGATGATCTCAGCCATTTCCAGAGCTCGGCACAACCGGGGATCGACGCCCTCAGGGCTGGCGACTTCAAAGCAGCGACCCAACAAGCCGCGCAAATCCTCGCCCAGGAGCCCAACAATCCGCAAGCCCACCTGGTCAGCGCGATCGGCAATTACCGCAGGGTGATGCACCAGCAGTGGCTCGACGTGCGCACCGTCCTGTTTGGTGGCCTCGAGGCCGGTGGCTTCAACCACCGCTACATGCGCTCTTCACTGACCGAGACGGAGGCGGAGCTCGGCAAGATCGAGGCCTCTCTTGCCCTAGCCGCCCGCCATCCCGACCTATCGTTGGAGCTCTGTCTGGCCTGTTGGGAGATCGACTGGAACAACAATCGGCGAATCGACAACCGTGACCGGCTCCTGTTCCAGATCGAGCAGGACAAAAACGGTAAGCCGATTGCGGAAGGCGATCCTCGCCGCAAGCCCACCTTTCGCTTCGACGTCGGCGACGTAGCCTGGGCGCGGGCCTTCGTGAGCTTCCAGCGCGCCGCCTTGTCGCTGGTGCTGGCCTACGACTGGGATGCGCTCGACCAGGTCATCGCCGCACTCGATGACCGAAAGAAGCCCAAGGTGCTGGTCATCCGGCTGAAGCACCCACAACGAGTCGCCGACGCGCGAGCTCTGATCCTGGCGGGCTTGGCCCACGCCGATGACTCGCGGCGCGCCTACCTCGCCGAGACGGACGACGACCGCGAGTGGCTGCCCAACCCACGACAGCGCAACCATCCCCTACCGATGCCGATCGATCAGGCCGTCTACGACACTTGGGAAGGCGTGGTGGGCGATCTGACGCGGCTCGTCCAAGGGCACGAAGGCCTGTCGGTCGCCCAGCTCGCTCAGCTCGGCGATCACCAGTGGGCCCGACCTCCTCAGGGATACCTGGACATCGGTCGCATGCTGAGCCAGCCCAAAGACATCGTCATCAAGCCCACTGAGCTCGAACGGCTCGTCGAGGCGCGACAAGTGGAGGCGGCGCTCGGGAGCGTGCTCGGCAGCTATTACGTGAAGCGCATGAAACCGTCGCCGATCATTGGTCGTCTCAATCGCATGAAGGGCGAGATGGAGCGAGGCGAAGAGAGCCTGGAGCGCAAGCTGCGCTACCTGCTCTGGCTCAATTGACCGACCGGCCGGCAACTGTGGCCTATCGTCTGGGCCCGGGCAGAGCTACGGTTCAGCCGCGAGGTGATGATGAGCCACCATTCGAAGGACAAGTCACAGCCTGGCAAGTCACAGCCTGGCAAGTCGAAGGCCGGCAAGTCGAAGGCCAGCCACCCTGGCAAAGAACAAGCCGACGATTCGACGTCCCACGACTGGGAAGGTGAGCTCGCCGCCGAGCCCGCTCACGTCAAGCTGCGAGAGCACACCGCGTACAAGAGCAGTGACAAGGGCAGCGGAAAAGGTCGGATCCCAGTCTGGGTCAAGGACTCGACCATCGACTACGAGCGGGAGCTGCACGACCTGCAAATCGAGCTGCTGAAGATGCAGTCCCAAGTCAGAGCTGATGGGATGCGCCTAGTGCTGCTCTTCGAGGGCCGCGACGCGGCAGGCAAGGGCGGAACCATCAAGCGTTTCACCGAGCACATGAACCCTCGCGGCGCCCGAACGGTCGCCTTGGAGAAGCCGAGCGACAAAGAGCGGACTCAGTGGTACTTCCAGCGCTATGTGACCCACCTGCCGGCGGCCGGTGAGATCGTGATGTTCGATCGCAGCTGGTACAACCGCGCCATGGTCGAGCCGGTGATGGGCTTCTGCACTGACGAGGAGAACAAGCGGTTCATCAAGGACGTGCCGCCTTTTGAACGGATGCTCGTCAAAGACGGGGTCAAGCTGTTCAAATTCTACTTCTCGGTGTCCAAGAAGGAGCAGCTGCGGCGCTTCAAATCACGGCACGGCGATCTGCTCAAGCAGTACAAGATCTCACCAGTCGACGAGCAGGCCCAGCAACTATGGGACCAATATACGGTCAAGAAGTTCCAGATGTTGAGCGAGACCAATCGCACCATCGCGCCCTGGACCATCGTCCGCTCGGATGTGAAGAAGCAAGCCCGGATCAACTGCATCAAATGCGTATTGTCCGAGATTGACTATCGCGACAAGGCCCCCCCCGAGCACTTGGAGACCGACCCCAAAATCATCATCTCCGGTATCGATGAGCTCAAGATGATGGAAGACAATCTGTTCAATCCCAAGTCGCTGCCTGGCTGATTGAGATTGGACGAGGACGCGGACGGAAGGGTCGCGTTCCCGGAGCGACGGCGGCGATCACCTAGGGTCGGACGTTGCCTGCCTGGCGAGCCACGTCGCGCAGGACCTGACGGAGCATCACGTGGTCGATCGGCTTGTCGAGGACCGGATTGTCGATCTCGTCCAGAAACGTCGCAGCAGCGGAGGTGAAGGCGCCTCCGGTCATGAAGGCGATCCGTCGCTCCATACCTGGCCGGGTCTCAGCCAGGGTATCGAAGACCTGGCGACCGGTCGGTCCGCCTCGACGCGAGGCGCCCGGTCATCCCGCTCGGCGGCAGGCAAGACGACACGAAAGGTCGTGCCCTTCCCTTTCCGGCTCTCGACCGAGATGCGCCCCTCGAGCTCCGAGACGATCCTGATGATCCGGCGAGATGCCACAGCCCGTATCCCGAACGGTGATGACGACGTTGCCGTCCCCATCGGTCGAGGTCGACAGGCTGATGACGTTGTCCTCGACATGTCCCTCATCGATGGCGTGAGCCGCATTGACCACCAGGTTGAGAAACACTTGACCCAACCGAGCGCCGTCGCCGCGAACCGAGGGCACTGCTTGGTAATCCTCCGCCACTTGGGCGCGCTGCCGGAGCTCGCTGCTCGCGATGCGGATGGCTGACTGGACGAGAGCTTCGCGGTGATCAGAACGGCTGGCGCCCCTTGGAAGTGGATCTCCCGGCTCGAGTCGATCTCGAGCATGACTCGCTCACCGTCCCCTCGAACGAACCCATGGGTCCTTTGAGCGTGGTTCGATGAGCTGGAGCTGAGGAAGGCTTCGGCGCCAGCCTGGTTGTCCGGATGGATCAGAGAGGCAACCTCCCGCCCCACCAGGGCCTCCGGCGATGGGGCACGCAGATAGGCGGCAATGGCCGGGTTGGCGTAGCAGACGTTGCCGTCCCGGTGGATCAGGACCCCCTCTGGCACCTTCTCGCTGATCTCACGCAGATCCGCTTCCACCCGCCGCAATGCTTCTCGTCCGAGCTCCGCTGCGTGTTTGGTCGCCTCCAGCCGGGTCACCATGGCACGGCGGGCCACGTTGAGCCCAATGGCAAGGGCCGTGCTGGCGACGAGGTACCCACCGTACTCGACCCATTGAGCACCCACGAAGAAGGTCGACGAAGCCGCCACCCAAGCACCAAGCAGGACCGCAGTCGCCGTGGTCGCCCAGGCTCGCGATAGGATGACCGCATTCCCCACGATCACCACCACGATGTACTGAGCCGTATAGGCTGGACTCTTGGTCAGTCAATAATGCAACGTGACGTTGCTGATGACCAGCAAGGCGAAGAGCCCACCGATGGTCGCCGCGTGGCGCGCCGCCGGGCGGCGCAACCAGAACCAGATCGCGCTGCCTGCAAAAACGACCGCCGTGACGGCCGTCAGGGCCACCAGCGCGATGGCGGCCGGCTCGGGCAGCGACAACGAATGGTAGACAACCGCCACGGCATAGTTGACCGCCAGCGCCAGGGCCATCGGCAGCAGGCTGCGCTGCATCGCCGTGTCGATCCCCCGTCGTGCGAAAGCCGCGTCGCCTGGGGCCGTCGACAAGGGGCTAGCCTCGAGGCCTGACTGGGCCGTGGTACTCAAGATTCGATCATCCGCGCACCGAGCTCAGCACCCTCCGTCCCGAAACCGCCTCGGTTGTCGAGCCCCGGCAGGCCCCTAGCCTGGACACTCGAGGTGGCGCTAGGGAAGCGAATCGAGCGGAGCCGGCGCTTGCAGGTTGCTCGACACCTGACGACAAGGCCAAACCTCCCCCGAGCAGCCACAGCGGTTGGCACCGCGATCGTCGAACGTCCAAGCCTGGTCGTCCAACACCTCACCATTGAGATCGACCGGGTAACACTCCATGGCGGTGGAACCGACCGAAACCCACGAGCCGAAAGAGCTGATGGCCGCACGGGCGCCGCTGCGAATGAGGAGGCGGTCGAGGGTCGCCGTCGCGGGTTGGTAACGGGACGCGACCATCACTCCATCACCGAACAGATCGTTATCGTAACCGAGCGACTCGGCGATATCGCAATCCTCGACCGTCGCCTGGTAGCTGCCAATCCAAAGCCCCGAGCCGTAACTTCTCTCGATGCGAGAGGTGC
>JAUVCD010000983.1 GCA_030590865.1 Myxococcales bacterium
GCCACCTCAAGTGGAACGTCACCGAGCTGGCCCTCTCGTCCGACGGTCGTACCCTGGCCTTCACGGTCAACGAGGGGGGGTGGGGCACCCTTCGATTGCTCGATACCCGCACCGGTCGCGAGCTGCCCAAGCCGGCGGTACCCAAGGGTATCGTGATCGGCTTGCGTTTCGCGAGGGGGGCGCCGGTACTCGGCTTCACGTTACTCGGCCCCACCGAGTCTGGTGACGCCTACAGCTGGGACCTGCGGCGCAAGCAGCTGACCCGCTGGACCGAGAGTGAGGTGGGCGGTTTGGACCCAGCGCGCTTCGTGGCGCCTGAGCTGATCGAGTTTCCCTCCTTCGACGGCCGCAAGATCCCTGCCTTCTACTACCGCCCCCGCACCAAGGGGCCGCACCCGGTGGTGGTACGGATCCATGGCGGCCCGGAAGGACAGGCGCGACCCTATTTCAGAGCCATGATTCAGTATTTGGTGGCCGAACGACAGGTGGCCGTATTGGTGCCTAACGTTCGGGGCTCCGATGGCTACGGTAAGAGCTACCTGTTGCTCGACAACGGCTTCAAGCGGGAAGACTCGGTCAAAGACATCGGTGCCCTGCTCGACGAGATTGCCCGACGACCGGAGCTCGACGAAAAGCGGGTCGCCGTTTTGGGAGGCTCCTACGGCGGCTATATGGTGCTCGCCGCGCTGGTCCATTTCGGCGATCGCATTGTCGCTGGCATCGACTACGTCGGCATCAGCAACTTCGTGACTTTTCTGAAGAACACCAAGGCCTATCGCCGGGATCTGCGCCGCGCCGAATATGGCGATGAGCGGGATCCCAAGATGCACGATCATCTGCAGCGCATCAGTCCCAGCACTAATGCTCATACTATCGTCAGCGCCTTGTTCGTCGCTCATGGCGCCAACGACCCGCGGGTGCCCCTATCGGAGACCGAGCAGATCGTCGAGGCGGTGCGCAAGCAAGGACGAGACGTTTGGACCCTGGTGGCCAACAACGAGGGCCACGGCTTTCGCAAGAAGGACAACCGCGATCTGTTCAACGAGCTGACGGTGCTTTTTCTGGAGCGTCATCTGCGCCCCTAGGCACTATCGGGCGTGGCGGGGTCGGGAGCTGTTCCTCGGTGGTGCAGGCGCGCTCGTAGCCGTTGTTGCAGGCTTGCTGCAGGAGGCGTTGGGCTGCCACGGGATCCCGAGCCACGCCCCGGCCCTCGAGATAGAGGACGGCTAGTGCCGCGCAGGCTTTGGGATAGCCACCGGTGCAGGCTTGCTCGAACAAGTCAGCGGCCCGGAAGGGGTCCACGTCGACGCCGAGCCCATCGGCGTGGAGGGTCGCCAGATTGCTGCAGGCGATCGGCTCGGCTGGGCAGGCGGCGTCGTAGAACATCCGCGCCCGGACATAGTCACGGCTCAGCCCTTGGCCGGTGTGATGTGCCACACCGGCGACCGTACAGGCTTGGTTGTCCTTTTGGGCGAAGCAACGCTCCTCGAGCAGCTGGGCAACCCGCTGACTCTGGTCGGCTGGAAAAGCCTGTCCCTGGAAGACCATCACCGACAGATCGTTGCAGGCCGCAGATTGGCCAACGTGGCAAAGGACGGCGCAGCCCAGCGGATCGCCCTCCCGGCAGGCGCGACTGATGCAGTTTGCCCGGTCGTCGAAGCAGTTGTTCATGAGCTGCACCACCGGCTGGCTTCCTTCGGCGTAGTCCAGGTCCAGCATCATGCAGGCGATGATGTCCTTGGCCCGACAGCCCTTCTCGAAGACCTCACGGTAAGGCTCGAAGCTCGGTGGGTAGGGGGCACCGCCAGCGGCGGCGATGCCCAGCAGGGCCACGTCGACGCAACGAGGCTGGTCACCGTCTCGGCACAGTTGTTGGCACGAGCTGACGTCCAGGCGGTCACAGAGGGTGTTGAAGATCTCGTTGGCTCGCTCAGCGCTACGAGTCACCTTGATGCCGTCTTTGGTCCAGAGCCCCAGGCGGTAACACTCCCATTGATCGTCGTGGCACTTCATCCAGTCGGCCGTTGGCGGACAAACCGTCTTGGCGCGCTCGCAGGCCTGCCGCATGGCCGCAGGCTCACCACGGTAGTTTGGCATCGGACCGCCGCAAGCCCAGACCCACAGGGTTAGCGCACCTCCCAGCACGGCGGTCGTCGTGGCCCTGGCTCTCACCGTTCAATCATTGTCTACCGGCTCGGCTTCCGAAAGGTCTATCGATGCGAAGCTCCCCATGGACATGGAGAGGCTGGCTGTTGGCGCCGAAGCGATTGCAGAAGGAGCTGATGCTTCATCCGATTCGCAGCTCGGGAGTGCCTTGGGGTGCTACGTTGCCGACCAGCCCCACTAGCCCTCGTGGCGGGTGCCGGTTGATGAAAGGACTGTCCGCCCCATGAACTGCAAACAGTGCGGTGCACCGATCCCCCGAGTCTCACCAGGGGACAAGTGTTTCTATTGCGGTAAGGACCCGGCCATTGCTGGGTCGGCCCCAGGGTTGCCGACTCCTGCGGGGCCGTCGCGGGCGGCACCGTCGGTGGCGGCACCGGCAAAGACCAACGCCACCCGCAGGGTCTATCC
>JAUVCD010000179.1 GCA_030590865.1 Myxococcales bacterium
ATGGGCTGGTACTTCGATGCCCTGAGTCATTGGTTCTTCTGGGCGGGAATGATCGCCTGGGGGTTCGCTGCTTATCTGTGGGTGCTACCGCTAGCGCTATTTTACCGCTGGCTGGAGGTACGCCGGCCGTGGCTGCTGGTGAGCGTGTTCCTGTTGCTAGGCATCATCCACCACCTCCACGCCTACGCATTCTTCCTGCTGGTAGTGCCCATGACCTACCTGTATTGGCGGGCACGCAAAGACATGGGTCGGTGGGACCATGCAGCCGTCTGGATCGTGGCGATCGGCGTGGTGGCAGTCAACGGCTGGTGGCTGGCAGCTGCCATGCGCTTCTGGCACTACATTCTGACGGCGGGCTACTACCTCGATGCGACGCCAGACTACCTGCTCTACGACTACCTGGGCCTGCTCAAGGAAGCGGACATCCACGGCCTGATTGCGGTTCGCACGGGTTTCCGGTTCCTGATCTTCGGCGCTGCCGCCTTGTGGCTCATCGCCAACCGGCGCAAACAAGACGACCGCTTCGCTCCCCTGCTGGCCACCTTTGGCGTGCTCCTGTTCATCGCCTATTTCGGCGGTTTGGTGGCGCCGCTGCGAGAGATCCAGCCCTACCGCTTCGTGATACCGGCGATGTACCTCGCCACCTTCCCCGCAGCACTCTGGATCGCCGAGGCGGTGCGTTCACTGAAGGTCTCCCGGCCTTCGCCCGCAGCCCTGGGCGTGATGGCCCTGGCGAGCTTTGTCGCCTTGCCGAAGCTCGCCCGCGACGTGCTGTACTTCATACCCGACTGGATCCCCGGCCACACCCGGCCCCTGCCCGCCCCAGACCCAGACGTCAGCGGCGGCCGTGGGTTTGGCACCATCGCGTGGAAGAAACCCCTCGCCTTCCGCCATGAGCCGATGGACGAGCCCATGCGCCAGGCCATCGAAAACGCCCGCAAAGCCGTCGACGGGAAGGGACGCTGGCTGGTCGAGTGGTGGCCGCTGGGCGAGCGACTGGCTTGGGCCACCGATGCGCAGATCCTGGGTGGGTTCAGAGACATCAACTTGGCGCACAGCGACGCCAATCTGTTTCGCAAGTACCCAGACGGCGCACCTCCGGATCCCGACGAGTTGGGCCGCTACCTCGAACGCTACAACGTCCAGTGGGTCATCATCGGCAACCCCAAGCCCAAGCTGGAAAGTCGCAACGATGTTCTAGAGTTTGCCTTCACCGGCCTCGGACAGCGGGTGTACCGGACCCGCCACAAGCTGAGCTGGTTTCTCGATGGCAGCCCTGGAGACGTCAAGGCGGAGGTGGATCTGCTGACCATCACCGGATCCCGAGGCGGAGATTTGGTGTTGAAGTACCACTACATGGAGACCCTCGAGTGCCGGCCAGGGTGCGAGATCTATCGAGCCGAGGTGCCTAACGACCGGGTGGGTTTCATCGGCGTGCGGAACGCGCCTAGCGACTTCGAAATTGTGAACCCGTGACGGCAACGACAGGCGGCGCGAATTGGAGAACGCCTCCCAATGTTGAGGCGACATGACCTAGATTGGTCGTTGAGCGGACAGCGTTGCGCGCATTGACTCCGTTGGGGGATAGTCGACACAGACGCCGCTTTGTGTTGCCCCGCGTGGATTCCCACAACGTTGCTCATGCACAGAATGGGGGGCGGTCGCTGAGTGATCGCGAGGAACCGGCACCCGGGCTCGCTCGGGCCCGCGCTGTACTTGCCCGGGCCGCATGGTAGAGTGGCCGCGCTCGGTTGCAGGCGGGTTGGTCAGGATGCTCCTCACGAGGGGATCTAGTGAACGAAATCCGAAAGAAGATCCGACGGAGCGAGCTGCCGCCGTCATTCCTCCGTCAGCTGCAGGCGTTTCAGGCAGCCTTCGAGCAGCAGTACGAGGACCGCCCGCCTTGGCTCGAGATGCCAGCGGACGATGACAGCGCGGACGTCTTTTTCCCTGCCTATCGTCACCTCGAACCCGAAGGCGCCATAGCCTTGGGCTGCGGGCCGGTGGCGGTCTTCTTCTTCAGCGCCCTCGGCGCGGTGCTCGTTGGCATGGTGGTCGGGCTCGCGGCGAGCGACACCGTCGGTGTTGCACTGATATTCGTCGGGCTCGCGGTGGCCCTTGTTGCCGGGGGTCTCAGCTATCGACGAGCCTGCCAGCTCAACGAGCTGAAGAGAGTCGGGCGGGCCCCGCTCGTCGGCCTGTTCCTCGTCGAGGATGCGGTGGTCGAGGCCGGAGTGACCAACGTGTACCACCTCTACCCGAGGGACCGGGTAGTGGCCGTCGACGTGGGGTCCACTCAGTCGATTGAGGGTATCGCCTCGGATCGATTCTACCATCTCGACCTCGAGGTTGACGACGCCAGCCGACGGAAACGGACCACCGAGGTGCTCAAGTTCGATGGCGATGACGAGCGCGCCCAAGCGAGCTTGAGGCGCGTGCGACAGTGGCTGGGGCTCCCGGTCGAGACGGACCACGAAGAGGGTGCCGCGGCAAGCTAACACCGGCACCGTTCGGTCCTAGCCCCGTCCGGGCAAGACCCTCGCGGTGGGCATCAACGAGCCACTCCGCCGGCGTATCGCCGCGCTGCTCGTGGGCACGATCCCGAAGCACTTCTCAGAGCGATTCGCTACGCTGTTTCTGTCGAGCATCGGTCCGCGGAGGGGGTGGTTCGAGGGCTCGAGCGTCGTCTGCGCGCTATCCAATAGGTGCGCTACGTAGCCGCCCCTTGCAGCAATACCTGACGCCAGGCCGAGGTGGCGCGCAATGGCTCTGCCATTTGACCTGGAGCGGATGGAACGAACTTGGGGGGAATGAATCGTTCCCCCTCAGTTTGTTCCGCCCCGAAGCCGCCAAGTTCGCGTATGCAGGTCGAGCAACGCCGCGCATGCACGCTTTTCGCCCGAAATGCGGAACGAACTTGGGAGGAATGAATCGTTCCCCCGCAGTTCGTTCCGCTTACCACCTCCTCGCTCACGGAAGTCGTTCGCGCTGCCCAAGAGCGTCTCTGCTGGGTGCGAAGAACGCAGCCCAACAACCGCCCGGAGCTGGCCGGCCGCGCCACGAGTTTCAATGACCTCGTGCTACCCTTCCTGAGACGCGGCTGCCGGTCTGGCCGGCAGCTCAGACAGATACCGCTGTGCAGATCAAGCCTCCAGGGTGGCCTGCAGCTCTGGCAGTTTGTCCTCTTGGCGGTTAGCCTCCCGCCCGTATGACCCACGACGAATTCTGGGCGCTCATCGCAGAGCACGTGACTCATGTGGAAGGAGATTTTCCAACAGTCGAAGGTGTCGAAGCCGCACTCGCCTCGCGCCCCGTCGAGGAGATCGTGTCCTTCGACCTCGTCTTTTCCGAACTCTACTGCAAGTCCTATTCGTGGGATCTCTGGGGAGCCGGCTACGTCATCAACGGCGGATGCTCCGACGACGGGTTTGACTATTTCCGAGGCTGGCTCATCGCGACGGGGCGCGACGTCTTCGATGCAGCGTTGCGTGACCCGGATTCTCTCGCTGATGTGACGGATGATGATGTTGAGTGCGAGGACATGCTCTACGTCGCCGGCCACGCATACGAGCAGGCAAGTGGTGGCAAAGAGCTGACCGGGGCATCGTATAAATACCCCGATCTAGGCGATGGCTGGGACTTCGATGACGACGACGAGATGAGGCGCCGCTACCCGAAGCTCTGCGCGAAGTTCCTCGACCGCGCCGACTGACTGCCCAACAACCGCCCTGAGGTGCTCTGTCAACCGGCGGTGATGGTTCTGAGCAGCGACGAGCCTCGATATCCCTTCTTCCAAACCCACCAGAAGCGGAGCCTGGTGGCGGGGTGTTCCGGAGGTCACGGCGGTAGGGGCCTGTGTCTGAGGCTCACTCGATCTCGTAACCATGGACGGGTGGGTACCCGTCTCTGAGCACCGCCCACCGACCATAGCCGAGTTCGGGATGGTACCGCCGTGAGCCGTAGGAATACCCCGCCGCCGGGCGGAGCGGGCCGCAACATCAGCCTGGCATCAATCTGGGACTGGCCGTCTAAATGGGGTGTCCAACAACCGCCCTGAGGTGAATTTTCGTAGCGCCTGCTTGGCTCGGTCGGTCCACATCGGCAAATCCCTACGCCAACGGTGTGGTAAAGGAAGAGGCTAGCTCCGCTGCTGCAGCCGACTCTCGCGGCGTGATCAGGTTGCCTGGAGCTCACGATATCGTCTCCCATTCTGCACCCCAGCGAGGCACGGCATGTTGATCTCGAGGCGCCACTTTCTCGCCATGATTGGCGCAACCGGCGCGACCGCAATGGCCTGCGACGGCTTCACCGATCCATCCCCTGCCACCGGTGGATCGGGGGGTCAGGGTGGCGAAGGCGGCGAAGGTGGCGAAGGTGGCGATGACGGCGGCGGCGGCTCTCCGCCCATTCCGGGAGGCTGGATTGAGCCGACCGGTGTGACCAACAAGATCATCTGGGTCCAAGGCAGCGCCTGCGCAGGCTGCTCGGTGTCCTTCCTCAATCGGCTCACTGAGGAGGCTCCGGAGACCATCGAGGACGTTCTCCTCGAGGTGGTCCTGCTCGGCTACCATCCCACGCTGATGGCCGCTTCCGGGGAGCTGGCGGCCGCGGCGGCCGAGGCCATCTACGACGAAGGGTCCTACCTGCTCGTCGTCGAAGGAGGCGTGCCGACCGCCTTCGACGGTGCGGCCTGTCATGCCTGGACGGTAGGTGGGCAAGAGCTGTCCTTTGCCGATCTGGTCACGCGCTTTGCCGAGCGGGCTGCCGTGGTCCTGAGCGTAGGAACTTGCGCCAGCTTCGGCGGGATAGCCGCTGCCGACCCCAATCCAGCAGGTGTGCAAGGGGTGGCTGAGTTCACCGGTCTGAGGACCCTCAACATCGCTGGCTGTCCGCCTCACCCCGACTGGATCGCCTGGGGGATCACCCAGCTGCTCGACCAACAGCGCATTCGCTACGACGCTGAAGGTCGACCCTTCGAACTGTTCAGTCAGCGCCTGCACGACCTGTGCGACCGACTGCTGCTCGAAGAGACCGAGGTGCTCGGAGTAGACAACCTCTGCCAACAGCAGCACGGCTGCCGTGGGCAGCTGTGTTGGGCTCCCTGTTTCTCCTATCACTGGAACAACAAGGCCAACTGGTGTGTGGACGCCAACGCACCTTGTGTCGGCTGCACCGAGCCCGACTTCCCGGTGCGGGACCTGTACAAATCCATCACGAATCGTTGAGGACTACTCGACGGGCGGACCGGCAACTGAGCCTCAAGACGGCAGCACAGGAGAGCAATCGTGGCGACCATCAAGATCCTCGACCCGGTTTCGCGCCTCGAAGGCCACCTCAGGGTCGAGGTGACCATCGAGACGGTCAACAATCAGCAGCAGGTGATCGACGCGCGAGCTACGGGCACCATGTTCCGCGGCTTCGAGATGATCCTGCAGGGCCGACCGCCGCTGGATGCACCTCACATCACGCAGCGTATCTGCGGCGTCTGCCCGGTCAGCCACGCCCTGGTGGCCGTGCAAGCCTTGGAGCAGGCTGCGCCTGTCGCCGTGCCGGTCAACGCACGGCTGTTGCGCAACCTGGTGCTCGGCGCGAGCTTCATCGCCTCCCACGTCCTGCACTTCTACCACTTGTCGTTGCTCGACTTCGTCGCCGGTCCGGATCGACCGCCGTGGACCCCAAGGTGGGAGGTCGATCAGCGCATCACCGGCGCTGCCGCCCAGAGCCTGGTCGACCACTATGTCCAGGCGTTGAGCACGAGGCGCAAAGCCCACGAGGCGGGTGCGTTGTTCGGCGGTCGCATGCCTCATCCGCCGACCTACGTGCCAGGCGGGTTCACGACGACGCCCCGAGCGAGCCGCATCTCCAAGTGTGACGCTTTGGTGGATGAGCTCATCGCGTTCATTCAGGGCACCTGGATCCCCGATGTGCAGAGCGTGGCCACGGCCTATAGCGACTACTACGCCATCGGTGCGGGTCCTGAAAACCTGCTCGCCTTCGGGGGCTTCGATCTCGATGCCTCGGGCACCAACCAGCTGTTTGGGCGAGGCCGAATCGAGGCCGGCGTCAACGGGGTCCAGGCCGTGGATGTTGGCGCCATCACCGAGGCTGTTCATCATTCCTGGTATCAGGACATATCGTCGCCGCTCCATCCCGCCCAGGGGGAGACCGCGCCCCAGCATCCCAAGGCAAACGGGTACTCGTGGATGAAGGCGCCCCGCTACGATGCCAAGCCCTACGAGGTGGGCCCCCTCGCTCGCCAGTGGGTCAACGGCGACTATGACAACGGCATCTCGGTGATGGACCGACATCTGGCGCGCGCGGCAGAGGCGTTGCAGATCGCCAACGCCATGAAGGGCTGGCTCGCCGAGCTCTCACCGACCGGAGCGGTCTACACCGAGTACACCGTACCCTCCAGCGGGCAGGGCGCCGGGCTCGCCGAGGCGCCCCGCGGTGCGCTCGGACACTGGTTGAACGTGTCCGGCGGGGAGATCGCTCACTACCAAGTCGTCACTCCAACCTGCTGGAATGCAAGCCCCCGAGACGAGCTGGACGTGCTCGGTCCGTTGGAACAGGCGCTGGTCGGGACTCCAGTCGGCGACGCAGACAAGCCCGTGGAGGTGTTGCGGGTCGTGCATTCCTTCGATCCTTGTTTGGCCTGCGCAGTCCATGTGGCCCATCCCCGGCGAGAGACATCACTGCGGGTAGTCGCTAATCCCTAGCGTGTTAGGTGTTGCAGGAAAATAACTCCCAACCGCCGACACTAAAGTCACCTGTTGCACTTCTGCGACTGTAGGTGTATGTAGGCCACTCGACCATCCTTGGCGCGCTGCGATTGGCAGTAGCCGAAATCTCGGCGTAGCGCGCGACGCAAACGACGCGGAAGCCAGCGCGATGACGCGCATGGCTCGACTTGTGAGGAATCTATGCTGAAGCAGACGGCTGTTTGGGTAAGTGCCGGGTCCATGCTCGGGGCGCTGTGGGGTTGTGGCTCGACTAGCGATGACACGTCGGACGAGAACGCCCCTCCGGTGATCGCTGGTCTATCGGCGGACAAAGACGGAATCTTGGCGCTGGCCGGAACGGCGCTGCTCGCGGTGGACGCCAGCGATCCGGATGGCGATGCGCTCACATTCGCGTGGAACGTTACGGTGGGCGCGGTGACTCCCGACGCAGACCCGATCACTGCAGTGCTCGCCGCACCGCCTGACCGCGGACTGGCCACGGTGACGGTCACGGTCACCGACGGCAACGGCGGTGAGGCCACCGAGTCGATCGACATCGGCGTGATCGGCTGGGTGACGCCTGAGTCTGCAGCCGGCCTGACGCCAGGGCTCGCGTTCAACGCAGTCAGCTTCGCGGATGCCGAGAACGGCGTCATCGTGGGTGGCGACGAGCTCCTCAACGTCCCGGCCATCTACCGATACTCGAACGGCCTGTGGGCGGACGAGACGGTAGGCACGGCGGGACATATGACGGCGGTCGCGGCGGTGGCACCGGACAACATGTGGACCGCCGGTGGCGGCGGCCTCGCGTTTCATTTCGACGGCTCCGAGTGGGCCCAGTTCACCGTCCCCGGTGGCTGCGTCCACGGCATCGATTTCCTCACCCCGAACGACATCTGGGTCACCCCCGCGGAAGGCCAGCCCTACATGCGCCGCTACACCGGCGGCATGGTCAACGAGTGGGCGACCTACACCTCGCCGTCGTCCTCCGGCATGAACGGCATCAGCATCGTCAGCGAAGACGACGGTTGGGCGGTCGGAAACAACGGTACGGCTCATCGCTTCAACGGGACCGATTGGCAGCTGGTGGACACCGGTGTCACCGCCAGTCTGACCCAGGTGGACATGATCACCGCCGAAGACGGCTGGCTCGTAGGCGTCGGGAGCACGATGCTCCACTGGGACGGTACGGCCTGGGCGCCCGTTGCCATACCGGTCGCCGCCGACCTCCATGGCGTGTTTGCAGTAGCACCCGACGACGTTTGGGCCGTCGGCTCCCTCGGCACCATCCTTCACTGGGACGGCGTCGTCTGGACCCAGCTGCCGAGCCCGGTGACCACGACGCTCACCGGCGTCCACTTCGTATCGGCTTCCGACGGCTGGATCGCCGGTTTCGACAGCACCATCCTGCATCTCGAGTAGCCAGAGCTTTGCATCGAGCGGATCGTCACGACCCCTCTCAGGTCCGACGGCGATCCGCTCAGCCTGCAGCCCAACGGTCGATTCGCTGCCATACCTGGGCGGTGATCGGAGCCAGAGCGGCCTGAACCGGCGCGGAGAGGCTCATGCCCAGCGCCAGACTGGCAGGCTCTACCCCGATGATTTCCACCTGCGGTCGCTGCCAAGCAGATGACCGACCGGACGCCTCCACTTCTACCATCTGCAGCGCCCCCAGCAGACTGAGTTGGTGGAGGCCGACCAGCTCCTCGCTGTCGAGCTCACCGGCCTTGGCGAGATAGACCGTACCTGGCGCACCACCGGCTTGCAGGGCGTCGATGCCGAGGATCAGCTCCGCCTGTTCGAACAGGTGCATGGCGTCGCCCACCGCAGTGCCGATCTCGGCGATCACCACGTCGCTTCGTCCCTTCGCTCGGGCCTGCTGCTCGAGCAGGCGGCAAGCGTGTACCCCGATGCCGTCGTCGGACAGCAGCTCGTTTCCCAGACCAGCGACGAGGATGATTCGGTCCGATGAGGCCATGGGCGCTTGGTCAGCAGGGGCTCGGAGACTAGGGACGCTGCAGACCGTCATCATGGTAGCGCAGCCCGGCTTATTTTCGTTGCTCCGCAGCGGCTGGGCACGTATCCAAGCGGGTCCGCGCTGGCAGCAAGGCCAGCTATACGCACGTTCAGCCGAGCTAGCTGCTCAGCCGACTAGAACTGAAGGGAAAGCTGCCATGACTCGCCGAATCCTCACCATCGACGGCAACGAAGCCGCCGCCAACGTTGCCCACCGGATCAACGAAGTCATCGCTATCTATCCGATCACGCCCTCATCCAACATGGGCGAGTGGGCCGACCAGTGGTCAGCGGAAGGCAAGCGCAACATCTGGGGAACCATCCCCAACGTCATCGAGATGCAGAGCGAGGCCGGCGCCGCCGCCGCGGTCCACGGCGCATTGCAGACCGGCGCTTTGACGACCACCTTCACGGCGTCCCAGGGCTTGCTGTTGATGATCCCGACGATGTTCAAGGTCTCGGCGGAGCTCACCCCCGCGGTGTTCCACGTCTCGGCCCGCACCGTCGCGACCCACGCCCTCAGCATCTTTGGAGATCACAGCGACATCATGGCCGTGCGATCCACCGGCTACGGCCTGTTGGGCGCAGGCAGCGTGCAAGAGGTCATGGACATGGCCTGCATCAGCACCGCAGCCAGCCTCGAGTCCCGCATCCCCTTCATCCACTTCTTCGAGGGCTTCCGCGTCTCTCATGAGGTGGCCAAGATCGAAGAGCTCACCGACGAGGATTTGACCTTCATGATCTCCGATGAGTCGGTGCGCGCCCACCGGGCCCGGGGCATGACCCCCGAGCGACCGGTGCTCCGCGGGACCTCCCAGAACCCAGACGTCTTCTTCCAGGGTCGCGAAGCGATCAGCCCCTTCTTCAAGGCATGCCCTGACATCGTGCAAAAGGTGATGGACCGCTTCGCCGAGCGGGTCGGCCGCAGCTATAACCTGTTCGACTACGTCGGCCACCCTGAGGCTGAGAAGATCATCATCCTGATGGGTTCAGGTGCCCAGGCCGTAGAAGAAACGGTGAGCTACCTCAGCCAGAAGGGCGAGAAGGTTGGCCTGATCAAGGTGCGGCTCTACCGGCCTTTCTCGAAGGAGCATCTGGTCAAGGCCTTGCCCAAGACGGTCTCGAAGATCGCAGTGCTCGACCGCACCAAGGAGCCCGGCGCCGAAGGCGAGCCCCTCTACAAGGATATCGTGACGGCCATCAGCGAGCTGTTCTCGATGGGCAAGCCACCGGTCGCCAAGTTCCCGACCATCATTGGCGGCCGCTACGGCCTGTCGTCCAAAGAGTTCAACCCACCGATGGTCAAAGCGGTGTTCGACGAGCTCGATAAGAAAGAGCCCAAGAACTACTTCACCGTCGGCATCGACGATGACGTCAGCCATTCGAGCCTGAAGGTCGACCTAGAGTTCAGCGTCGCGCGCGAAGGCGTCCACCGCGGCCTCTTCTATGGCCTCGGCGCCGACGGCACGGTGGGGGCCAACAAGAACTCGATCAAGATCATTGGCACCGACACGGAGAACTGCGCCCAAGGCTACTTCGTCTACGACTCGAAGAAAGCCGGAGCCGTCACGGTCTCTCACCTGCGTTTCGGGGAAGCGGAAATCAAGTCCTGTTACCTGATTCAGAAGGCGAACTTCGTCGGCTGCCATCAGACGATCTTCCTCGAGAAGTTCGACATGCTGGAGAAACTCCTGCCTGGCGGGACCTTCCTGCTCAACACCCAGGCACCGGCTGACCAGGTGTGGGACACCCTGCCCATTGAGGTCCAGAGCGGGCTTATCGAGAAGCAGTGCAAGTTCTACGTCATCGATGCCTACGAGGTCGCCAAGCAGGCCGGCATGGGCAGCCGGGTCAACACCATCATGCAGACCTGCTTCTTCGCCATCAGCGGCGTGCTGCCCAAGGGCGAGGCCATCGAGGCGATCAAGCAAGCCATCAAGAAGACCTACGGCGTCAAGGGCGATCACATCGTGAAGCTCAACTTCAAAGCCGTGGACATGACCTTGGAGAACCTGCACGAGGTTCCCCTTCCGAGTGAGGTCACCAGCACCTTCCACCGGCCGCCGCCGGTGCCGCCCGATGCCCCGGACTACCTGCAGAACGTGGTCAAGCCCATCATCCTCGGCAAAGGCGACGACATCCCGGTCAGCGCGTTCCCGGTCGACGGCACCTTCCCCACCGGCACCGCCGCTTATGAGAAGCGCAACATCTCCCTCGAGATCCCGGTCTGGGATCCCGAGATCTGCATCGAGTGCGGAAAGTGCGCCCTCCAGTGTCCTCACGCTGCGATTCGCACCAAGGTCTTCCCTGCCAAGCTGACCGAGGACGCCCCGCCGACCTTCAAGGCCCGCAAGACCAAGGGCAAGGAGTTCCCCGAGAACTCGGTCTACTGCGTGCAGATAGCGCCTGAGGATTGCACGGGCTGCACCCTTTGTGTGGAGGTCTGTCCAGGCAAGGACAAGAAGAACCCCGACCGGCGGTCCCTGCAGATGGAAGCCCAGCCGCCGCTTCGCAGCAGCGAGCGGGACAATTACAACTTCTTCCTGAACATCCCCGACATCGACCGAACGGTTCCCAAGATCCACACCGTCAAGGGCAGCCAGCTATTGCAGCCGCTGTTCGAGTATTCCGGCGCCTGCGCCGGCTGTGGCGAGACGGCCTACGTCAAGCTGCTCACTCAGCTCTTTGGCGACCGGGCCATCATCGGCAACGCCACCGGCTGCTCGTCCATCTACGGCGGCAACCTGCCCACCACGCCCTACTGCAAGAACGCCGACGGGCGAGGCCCAACCTGGAACAACTCGCTGTTCGAAGATGCCGCCGAGTTCTCCTTCGGTTTCCGGCTGACCCTCGACAAGCACAACGAGTACGCCCGCGAGCTGGTGCAGAAGCTCTCAAGCAAGCTCGGTGACGAGCTGGTCACGGGCATCCTCGAGGCCGACCAGTCCGACGAAAAGGGCATCGCCGCCCAGCGCGAGCGAGTGGCCGCGCTGAAGGCTCACCTGATGGCTGACGACAGCGCCGACGCCATGAACCTGCTCAGCGTGTGCGAAGCGCTAGTGAGCAAGAGCGTGTGGGCCATAGGCGGTGACGGCTGGGCCTACGACATCGGCTACGGCGGGTTGGATCACGTCTTGGCCTCAGGCCGCAACATCAATGCCCTGGTGGTCGACACCGAGGTCTACTCCAACACCGGTGGCCAGGCCTCCAAGGCCACGCCAAAGGGAGCGGTGGCCAAGTTTGCCTTTGGCGGCAAGCCCATCGGCAAGAAGGATCTGGGCCTGATCAGCCAGACCTATGGCAACATCTACGTGGCCCAGGTCGCCCTCGGCGCCAACGATGCCCAGTGCGTGAAAGCGTTCCTGGAGGCCGAGGCCTACCCAGGGCCCTCGCTGATCATCGCCTACAGTCACTGTATCGCCCACGGCATTCCCATGGAGAAGGGTCTGGACCACCAGAAGGCAGCGGTTGAGGCAGGGCACATGGTGCTCTACCGCTACAATCCGCTGCTCGCCCTGGAAGGCAAGAACCCGCTCAAGCTCGACTCGAAAAAGCCGAAGATCTCGATGGAGGACTTCGCCTACTCAGAGACCCGCTTCAAGATGCTCACCAAGAGCCAGCCGGAAGACGCCGCGCGCTTCTTGGCCGAGGCCCAGCAAGAGGCCGACGCCCGCTGGCGGCGCTACTCCCAGCTGGCAGCGCTCAGCTACGGAGACGCCACAGCAGACAAGTAGGGCGTCTCGCAGGATCCGCGGCGGCTGACAAAGACGGCCGCCGCGGCAAGCCGCTGCAGCAAGGGGCCTGAGAGTCCAACGAGTGGTGGCGGGGTCGAGGCTGGCCTCTGCAGGCCCCAAACGTGTAGTCTTGTCATCGTCGGGCTTGGAGGGCTCGCATGCCACATCTGCAGACGCCGCGTCTGCACCGCCAAGGGGAATGTCGATGAAGACCGTGCACTTGATTGGAATGGTTGCCTTTGCCGCGCTGGCGGCTTCTGCCTGCGACGGGGACCAGGACGACCCCTGGACCGCGAGCTCGAGCGGAGCCGGCGGCAGCAGCAGCACCAGTGGCACCGGGGGCAACACCAGCACCAGCACCAGTGGCACCGCTGGCAGCATCCCCGGCGATCTGGTGGCGGATCACAACGACGCCGATCTTTCGGCGGTCCCCCAGGCGGCCATCGAGCAGGCCATCGCGTCCTTGCACATCGCCTACCAGCACACCTCCCACGGCAGTCAGTTGATCACCGGTATGAATGCCCTTGAGGCATTCCCAGCCTTCGGTAGTCTCTACGCGTGGGATGACAGCGGCGCGGATACCAACGCTTTGGACCTGGATGATCTCGGCATCCCGGGGATAGCCGATCTCAGCCAGGGCGACTCGGTGGATGGCAACGGTGACACGCCCTGGGTGGTGTCGACTCGAGAGCTGCTAGACAACGGTGCCAACAGCCACATCAACGTGGTCGTTTGGTCCTGGTGCAGCATCAACGGCCACGACGCCCAGCGCTACGTCGACAACATGGAGAAGCTGGTGAGCGAGTACCCGGCCATCGACTTCGTGTTCATGACCGGTCACGCTGAGGGCCAGGGCGAAGACACCACGGCGGACAGCGTTCACTACAACAACCAGCTGATTCGGCAGCATTGCGCGGACCACGGCCGCTGGCTGTTCGACTTCGCCGACATCGAGGCCTACGACCCGGATGGCACCTACTTCTGGGACCAGGCCATGATGGACAACCTAAACTACACCGGCGGCAACTGGGGCGTCGAGTGGTGCGCGGCCAACCAGGGGAGTGAGCTCGAGCAGCTCACGACCGGCAATGGGGTCACTAGCTACGACGGCTGTCAGGGTTGCGCCCACTCGAGCGACCCGCAGGAGGCCAACCTCAACTGCGTGCTCAAGGGGCGCGCCGCCTGGTGGCTGTGGGCGCGACTGGGCGGCTGGAACGACTAGTCGGCGTGCCTGAGCGTGGCTGCCGACAGTCCCCCAATGGGCACGGCCGGGGCTGCGGCCGCGGGTCGACCCGAGGCACGATGAGCACACCTCCCCCCAAGACGAGATCTGACCACCAACGGCGACGCCGGATCAGCCCTGGCCACCACCCATCCCGTGTGCGCCTGTTCATGTTGCTGGCGCATTTTCACGACTTGCGCGGGGTCCTAGGCATGCTGGTCGTGGCCGCCATCTTGGGGGCTTTGGCCGTAGGCATCAGCTCGCCCTCGATCGCGCGCAGCGAGGCGATCGTGGCGTTGCTCGTGGCTCCGCCTTTGATTGCGGTTGCCACGTTGCGCTGGGCACTGGCCGAGCGAGGGTGGTTGCGCCGGCTGCCCCTTGCCATCGGTGGGGTGACCATGCTGACCGCCCTGATGACGATGGTCAGCATGTTGTTTCCGAGCGCGCCGCTCGCGCAGCTGCAGTCCGGTGAGGGTGTCCGCGAGGCGTCGGTCGAGGTGCCTGCGGGCCTAAGCCGATTCACGGTTACCGTGATTGGCGAGCTGGAGGGAGACTACGGCGCCGTCCGGCTCCGGATGACCCGTGGCGACCACGCGGCGAGCCTCGAGGTGCCACTCAAGCGCAATACCACCCGCGGCGACGAAACGCCTGAGGGCGCCCAGCTGGTGCGGCGGCGGATCGCAAACCTCCGACTTCCAGGCGATGGGCCAATTGGCGTACGACTCGTTGGAACCCAGGGGGAGACGGCGCTGGTGGCGAAGGTGTCGATCAGGCCCGCGAGCACCCTGGACCGCTACGCAGCCGCCGCGCTCAGCGTCCTCGCCGGCGCCGCGATTGCAACCCAAGTGTGGGCGGAACGGCGCCGGGCGCGCAGCTGGCTGCTGCTGGGGTCGGGGGTCTCCATCGCTCTGGCGGCCTACGGG
>JAUVCD010000546.1 GCA_030590865.1 Myxococcales bacterium
TGGCCGCGAGCTCGGCGCCGCGGCCTGGCCTCGGCGCCGCAGCCACGCGGCCTGCCTCGATGGCCGCCCCTCTCGCACCCAGGTGCCGGCCGTCGAGCCAGGCAAGTGGCAGTCTCTGCCCAAGCTGGCCGGCTCGAGCAGCTGCACCTCCGGTGAGCCAAGCTGGGCGACTGACGGCAGCCTGCGCTGGTTCGGTACCGCCGTGCAAGGGATCGACAGCCGGGCCGAGCTCGCCATCATGCGTCCGACCCAAGCGAGCCCACCGAAGGCCCTCACCGGTGCCCAAGGGGCCCAAAGCGCTCTAACCACTGCCCGTCTGCCGAGCGCTGGCCATCCGCCGACCACTGGCCCCCAGGCGACCCCGCTCATGGCGCCCACCGGACCCGCGCCCCCCTGCCCACCCGACATGGTCCACATCCCCAGCCAAGCCGGCGCCCCACCAGCAGCCGGCCTGTGTATCGACCGCTTCGAGAGCCAACTCGTCGATCAAGCCACCGGTGTGGCCCTCTCGCCGGACTACCCCACCACCCCGAAGCTGACCGGCCACGTGCTCGCGGCCTGGGCGACCGGTCATCGGCGCACCGGCAACCTCCACGCCCGCGCCATGCCACTGCCACCGTTGCTGCGAGCAGTAACGGCGTCACCCAAAGTCATCGCCCGGAGCAGAGCAGGCGTCATTCCAAGCGGCTACCTGAGCGGCTTCACAGCCGCCGATGCTTGCCAAGGGGCCGGCAAGCGGCTCTGCACCCTCGACGAGTGGAAACGCGCTTGCCGAGGTCAGCAGGATCGCAAATTCCCCTACGGCAAAGACTACGAGCACGGCGTCTGCAACGTCTACCGCTACGCCCACCCGGCCGCGACGCTCCACGGCAATGCCGCGATCGGCCACCTTGACCCGCGGCTCAATCGGGTCACCCAGGCCGGCGCGCCGATGCTCCGCCAGACCGGCGCCACCAGCCGCTGCGCCAGCCGCTGGGGCGAGGACGCAGTCTACGACATGGTCGGCAACCTCGACGAGTGGGTCGACAAGAAGGGTGGAGCCTTCGCTGGAGGTTTCTTCTCCCGCTCCTCACGGTCTGGCTGCAGTGCGGCGATCAGCGTTCACCCCCGCCGCTACTTGGACTACTCCTTAGGGACACGCTGCTGCCTGTCCGCCAAACGCTAGGCAACCGCGGTCATCCCTCGCCGATGGCGAGCGCATGGCCCGTGCCCAGTGGTGCCACAGACGGGTAACTGCCCAGCCTACGAGGTCGTCCGCCATGGAGCACTCCGCCGCCTTCAAGCTTCACAACCCCACCGAAGAGCACCACATGCTGAGACAGATGGTGCAGGATCTCGCTCGAGACGTCGTCGAGCCCCAAGCCGACGAGCACGACCGAAAAGGGGAGCTGAACGTGGAGCTGCTCCGCAAGTGCGGCGAGCTCGGCCTCCACGGCATCACCGTCCCCGCCGAAGCTGGTGGCTCAGGCATGGATCTGGTGGCCTCGGTGATCGTCCACCACGAGCTGGCCAAGAGCGACCCGGGCTTCACGCTGGCCTACCTGACCCATGCCATCCTGTTCACCAACAATTTCTACTATGGCGCCAACGACGAGCAGCGGGAGCGCTACCTCCCCGGGGTGCTGAGCGGCGACAAGATCGGTTGCTTGGGCATGACCGAACCAGATGTCGGCACCGACGTGCTCGGCATGAAAACCACGGCGCAACGAGACGGTGACCGCTACATCCTCAACGGTGCCAAAGCGCTGATCACCAACGCCCTCAACGCCGATGTGATGATCATCTACGCGCAGCTCGAGGGCCGGATCACCACCTTCGTGGTCGAGCGAGGCTTCGAAGGCGTCACCGTACCGCCCAAGACCCACAAGATGGGCATGCGAGCCAGCACCCTCGGTGAGATCGTCTTCGAGGACGTCGTGATCCCGAAGGAGAACCTGCTCGGCAAGGAGGGCGGCGGCATCACCAACATGATGCGAAACCTGGAAGCAGAGCGACTGACGCTGGCGGCCATGAGCCTCGGCATCGCCGATCGTTGCCTCGAAATCATGATGAGCTATGCCGCCGAGCGGAAAGCCTTTGGCCGCCCGATCCAAGACTTCGGCCAGATCCAGCGCTACATCGGCGAGAGCTTCGCCAAGACCGAGGCCGCCCGGGCGCTCATCTACGGCGTGGCCCACGACTCGGGACCAGGCAAGCGCAACCGCATCGGCACCGACGCCGCCAAGCTGTTTTCCTCGACGATGGGCAAAGAGGTCGCCGATGCGGCCATGCAGGTGCTCGGCGGCTGGGGTTACTGCGACGAGTACAAGGTCGAGCGCTTCTACCGGGACGCCAAGCTGCTCGAAATCGGCGGCGGCACCATCGAGGCCCACCAGAAGAACCTCACCAAAGACCTGCTTCGCGAGCGAGTGGGCTAGAACGAGACAAGCCCGCTGCTTGCGCCAGCCAGGGAAGCAGCTCTGCTAGTCCGCGTGATCTATGTCGACTCGACCCAAGCTCGCGTCGAACTGGGCAACGCACCCCTCTGAAGCGAGAGCGTATCAATGTGCCGTGGCCTGAGGATGCTAGACTTCGGGCAAGGTAAGCAATCATGAACAATGGGCTTCGCCCAGCGGCAGTCACCCTCATCTTCTTCGGTACCGCTAGCGCCTGCACCGCTTTGCTCGGCAACGATTTCGAGGTGGTCGACGAAACGAACGTCCAAGGCGGCTCGGGCGGTGAGGCAGGGGCGGGTGGGTCGGGGTCCTGCGAACCAGGCACGTCGAGCTGTGCCGACTCGACCACACTGGTCGAGTGCTCTAGTGCGGGGGAGCCCATCGAGAGTCAGTGCCCAGCGGCCACGCCAGTCTGCGTCGGCGATGGGTGTCGAGAATGCGAGGACTCGACCACCCACTGCAACGGCGCAGTAGTCGAGCACTGTGATGGCGGCACCTGGGCGGCGGGGCAGTCCTGTGACATTGGCTGCGACGCCGGTGCCTGTCTCGAGGTGGTCGACATCGGAGCCGGTGCGGCTCACACCTGTGCGGTGCTCAGCAACGGGTCGGTGCGGTGCTGGGGCTACAACAAGCCCGACCTCTTGTTCTTGGACGGCCTCGATGACCCTGCTGAGCCAGGCAGCTACGTGACGACACCCACACCGGTGGAAGCTCTCGACGACGCCGTACAAGTCAGCGGCGGCGACGCCCATTCCTGCGTGCTCACCGCCACCGATGAGATCAAGTGCTGGGGGTGGAACGGGGCGGGCCAGCTCGGTACCGGTGATTTCGTCAACGCCAACAGCCCTGCCACGGTGACGCTCAGCAGCAACGTGGTCAGCTTGGCGGTCGGTATGATCCACAACTGCGTCGCCCTCGCTTCAGGCAGCGTGGCCTGCTGGGGCTTGAACGAACACGGTCAATTCGGCAACGGCGAAGGGGGCAGCAACGTCTTCGAGGTCGATCCGGTCGAGATCTCCCTTGGAACACCGGCGACCACCGTGTCGTCACGCTACGGCCACACCTGCGCGCGAGTGACACCAGCTGAAGCTGGCTGTTGGGGCTACAACCTCGACGGCCAACTCGGCAACGGCACCCAGACCGACAGCACCACGCCGGTGTTCGTCCTGGGTGAGGGGGTGCAGGAGATCGCAACCGGCGATGGCCACACTTGTGGTCGCGACGCCTCGACACTCGTCTGTTTTGGCCGAAACAACAATGGCCAGCTGGGCTTGGGCACCACTGGAGCTGACGTCTTGACCGCGACCATCGTCACGGCGGTCGGTGCGGTGACCCGAATCGTGCTCGGCGGCAACATGAGCTGCATTGTCGACGGGAGCGACAATCTGGTCTGTTGGGGACGGAACGTGGAGGGCCAGATCGGCAACGGGACGTCGGGCTTCAACGTCTACCAGCTCACTCCTTTCACCGTGCCCATCGGGGCGGTTCAGGACGTTGCGCTCGGCCACAGTCACAGCTGTGCGCTCACCACCGATGGCACCGTGATGTGCTGGGGCCTCAACAACCACGGGCAGCTCGGGACGGGCGACATCATCGCCCAGAGCGCGCCGCAGGCGGTGGTCTGGTAGCGCCTCGAATTGTTACGCTGGCCCCGTCAGGCTATCTCCACGCCGTGGGTGCCGAGATAGCTCGTCCGAGCATCGCCGACGAGCTCGAGCCCAGCGTCGAGATCTCCATCGGTGACCGTGACCATGTCAGCGTAAACAGTGGTGGCGCCGGTGGGGGGATCGGCATCGGTAAAAAGGCAGCGCTCGAGCGTCACGTCGGCGGTGTCGGTGTGTAGCGCGCCGACGTCGCCGGCCACGGTGCAGCGGTAGATCCACACTGGACCATTCTGGTCGGCCGTCGTCGCCCAGTGGAAGCGCAGCGCGTGTCCCGAGGGGGTCGTCGCCGCGCAATAGGAGACCTCGACCTGCTCGGATCGTTCGGTGCCGCCGTCGCGCCCGAGCATGATGTTGAGCAGCACGGTGCCGGTGTCGTTGCCCACAACGGCACGCTCACCACGCACCGTGGTCCAACGGTGACCGCCCTTGAGCCACAAACAGTAGGTGCTGGTGCAGTCGCGAGCCTCGTTGTCCTCGAAGAGCGCATAATCCTGCCCGTAAGAGTCGTAGCCGGCGACGCCGTTGCCGCCACCTGGGCCCATCTCCACGAAAGCGTTGGATAGGACCGCCAGGTACTGACGGTGTCCGCCAGCGGCGCTGAAGAAAATGGCGGCCGGATTGTCGTTGCCCGTCGTGCCCATCTGCAGATCGAAGAAGGTGTTCCTCCAGAACAGGCCACGATCGAATTGCGTGGTGGCCCAGATGAAGTGCGCGTTGGCGACGTCTTGGCGACCGTGCTCCCAGCGGATGCCGGTGAAACAGCAGTCGTCCATCTCGCCTCCGTTGAAGATGACCTTGGCGGTGCTGCAGTCGAACACCGGCTCTTCGTCGGGAAAGGCGCGCCACACCTTGGGCTTGCCGCCTCCGCCGATGCGGGCGTTGCCGTTGGTGTCGCTGCCTCCCTCGAGCAGGTAGTTTCCGCCTCGGAAATACACGTGCCTGCCCGCGTAGGTCGCCGCGGCACTGAGTCCCTCGAACATCGCTGCAAAGCCGCGCAGAGGGGCGTCGATCGTGCCGCTGCCCTGGGGGCTGCCATCATCAGGAGCGACAAACAAGAACTTGCTCGCGCTCACCGTCAGCTCGACCGTCACCGTCGCCTCGTTGTCCTCTTGGTCCAATACGCGCACCCGATAGGACAGCGACTGACCCTCGCTTCCGGCAGGGGGCGTCCAAGTCACCACGCCGTAGTCGGGCGGGCGCACCAAGTGATCGCCGTCTGGCTGCAACTGCGCTCCAATGGTCATCCCCGGCGGGCCTTCGATCAGCTCGAAGCGGAAGGGCCAGGCTCCGCCGAGGACGCCAATGGGCATTTGGTAGCGCACCTCTTCGTGCGCCCAGCGGTAACTGCTGTCGGCGCCGATCTCGTCGGCAGGTCGCGGGCTGATGATGGTCAGGGGAAGCTTCGCCGGAATGAAGTGTCCCTCAGCGAGCTTCCAGGGGCCGGGGTCGGGCCCTGCCCCACCCGCTCCTCCCTCACCGCTCCCGCCACTGCCGCCACTGCCGCCAGCGGCTCCTCCGCTGCCACCGGTCCCGGTCGGGGCGGTCTCCGAATCATCCCCACCGCAGGCGGCCACGACGACGACCCCGACCCCTCCGAGCAGGACCTGTCGTCGCGTGCATGTGGGACGGTGTGTCATGAGCGGAGAGTACCACCGCCCAGTGCGAACCGTCCCACGGACCGGAGCGCTCGTCGCAGAGCTTGCGGATGGACAATCCACCATCCGGCTGGTGGATGTCCGCCGCCGCACCATGGCCCTCAGTAAACCCAACCGAGCAACCCCATCGCGACACCGTTGGCCGCGATGGGGACGGCATAGATGGCTCCGACGGCCGTCGCTTTGGCTCGGTTCGTCTTCAATCGCAGCACCAGAATCGCGGCTACATAGAAGTGAAAATACCCGAACAGGAAGATGAGCCACACCCCTGCAAGAGATCGGTTCCAGAACGGGTACTCCCAAATCAGCAGCCCGGCGACGTTCAAGAACCACTCGATGAATACGCAGAAGGCCGAGTAGCCGATCGCCCAGAACCAGCGATTGGGGATCCCCGCTATCCGCTCGGCGGGATCGAGCGACAGTGTGTTGTAGAAGATGATCCCCGAGAGGGCGAACATGAACATGATCTCGATGTTCCAGCCCACCATCGTCCGGAGCGCACTGGGTCCAGGGGCGGTCCACAGAGCCGATCGCCCTGTGAGCACCAGCACCCAGCCGTTCCACGTCTCGTTGATGAAATCCACGCCGAACACGGTGAGGCCGGCGAAGATGGCGTCCCAGTTGCCACTCTCGCGCGCCTTCTTCGCCTCGGCCGTATAGACATAGAACACCAGGGCGAGCAGCGGGATCACGTACCACCGCAGAGTAGACAGATCCCGCAACCCCTCCAGCGCGTGCGTCGACGCTTCGGTCATCCCGTCCCTAGCATCAGGCCTGCCCATGACTGAGGCAAGCGGTACCGCGACGACATATCGAGCGGCCCTGGGGTTCAGGGCCGCTCGGCATGCGAGTGAACCCGCGTCGGCCTGACCGACATCGTCCTCGCCAAGCTCGACGGGGCCGGAGCGCGCGAATCTGGAGCGCGAACTTACT
>JAUVCD010000398.1 GCA_030590865.1 Myxococcales bacterium
CACGTCGCGAGCCGAAGCTCCCAGCACGGCGCCCATCAACTCGACCCGCAGTGCGGCGGTGACGTCACCAGACAGAGAGCTGCCCATTTTGCTGGCCAGCACCCCGATCGCAACGGTCGCGACTGTGGCAAACAAGGTGACCAGGACCAACGCCCAGGTCGACCCGCCAGGCATGGCGATTGCGATCCATTGGGCGAAGCCGCCAGCGGGCGGGCGCCCACCGCCGCCACCGGCTACGGCTCCGACGGCCTGGCCCAGCACCGCGGGCAACACGCCTGCGGTGGCGCCGGTGAGAATCGCCATGGCGATGACGACCAGAAACCGGGCCACCATGTGCCCGCGAAACGAACGGCGCGCCCGGCGCACCATTTCGGCGAGAATCCGCATCGACCTGCCGAGCCTACAACGGCCGGCTCTTGCCAGCATCGCTCGTTCGTTGAAAGCTGCGCTCGTGAGGCGAACTGTCCTGCTCGGCGCTGCGACGATTCTGCTCGGCTGCCCGGCGAGCCCGACCAGGTCCAGAGATGCCGGCGTAGCCGACGGAGCACCAGCCAGCCCGGCACTGGCCACCGCAGCGCCTGTGCCGGTGACCGACACGCCGGAACAGGCCAATCCCCAGGCCCTCGCCGAGTTGCTGGCCGCGACGCCCTCCGCCCAGCTCCCAACGACTGGCCCCGACGGCAGCACGCTGGTCGGCACCGACACCCGCTTGGCCGCCGCCAGCGACGGCGGTGCTCCCCCGCCTGCCCATCTGGGAAGGCCGCCGATGGGGATGCAGGTGGGGGACCCCGAAGTCCTTCCCTTGCTGAGCTCACCGGCTGTCGAGCGCGCCGCCCGGGAGCTCATCTACTGGAATTTGATGAAGAACTGCCGTGGCCCCCATGACGAGCCACCGCCGCCAGATATGATCACCCTGGTGTTCACCATCCGCAGCGACGGCAGCATCGATCCAGCCAGCGTCGGCGCCACCGCTGCGGACAAGCGCTACGAGAGCACCGCTGAGTGCGTCGTCCGCGAGTTCTCTGCCTCACCCTTTCGAGGTCCACCTGCCACCATGCGATCATCGGCCCGTATCATCGTGACCTGGCCATCCGTTGATTGACAGGCGGTCAGCCGACCCACCAGCCATGAAGATCTTCACAACCCAGGTGCGGGTTCGCTATGCCGAAACCGACGCCGCTCAAATCGTCTACTATAATAGCTACTTCCTCTACTTCGAGGTGGGTCGGGTCGAGATGTTTCGGCAGCTTGCCCTGCCCTATGACGCCCGCTTGCCGATCGCCGAGACCGCCTGCCGTTACCGCGCCTCGGCTCGGTTCGATGATCTGCTCGAAATCCACTCCTTCGTCGCCGAGCTGCGCAGCAAGGGCTTCCGGATTGGCTGTCAAGTCCACCGGGTCAACGACGATGGTCAGCTCACGCTGTTGGCAGAAGGCCACACGGCCATGGTGACCGCAGGCGACGATGGCCGCCCTGCCCCGCTTCCGCCGGCATTTCGAAAGGCCTTCGAGGCTGCAGCCTCGGAGCGCTGACCGCCGCGGCGGGGATCGTCGGCGACAGACCCGCCTTCGCTGCAGGCTGGCAGCGTTTCAGGTTTGTCACGAAACTATAGCGAGCATCCCAACTACGCGGTATTGCAGCTTCCAAAGGCGGATCCATGTCGGCTCCTCAGCCGGCCCGCGCAGGACGTTGCACAAGGAGAACAAGCATGGCGTGGTTGCTTAACCGCACGGGACAGCCCGAAGGACCGTTTGAAGACGGTCAGCTCCTCCAGATGATCCAATCTGGACAGGTCACCTCGGGCCAGATCTCTCAGCCGGGCACCGAACAATGGATGCCCATCGCCAACCACCCACCGTTTGCCCAGGCGCTGCACGCTGGCGCTGCCGCCGCAGCCCCTCCTGCTGCTGGCGGCTACCCGCCGGTCGGCGCTCCTCCAGCGGCTGCCGGCTACCCGCCGGTAGGCGCCCCACCCGCTGCAGCCCCCGGCGGACCGATGCCAGGCCCCGGCGGTCCCGCCGCACCCAAGAAGGGCGGCATGGGCATCGGGATGATCATCGGCATCGTGGTCGGTGCGATCGTGGTCATCGGCGGCATCGTTGGCCTGGTCATGATGCTCGGCGGCGGAGGCGGCAAGCTGGCCTCGAAGGTGCCCAAGGACATCGAGATGTACATGGAGGTGCCTAGCATCCCCGGTGCGCTCAGTGACTTTGCAGGAATGGATGTCGTCAACGCCAAAGAGATCGACAGCAAGAAGCAGATCAAGGATGTCCGCAAGGGCCTCGAGGACGCTTTTGGCATCAAAAAGGCTGACGCTGAAGACATCATGGCCAGCGTCGAGTCCATCGCTTCGGCGAGCCGCGGCATGATGGACAAGGAGCAGAGCGCCGTCCTGGTCCAGTTCTCCGGTACCGACGGCATGGAGAAGCTACTCAAGTCCGACCGCTTCACCGATGAGGGCGAGTTCGCCAACGGCACCCGCTACTCGCTCAAGTCGGTTGAGATGGAGGACATCAAGCTCGAGGACATGGAGAAGTGGTCCATGGCTCGCAAGAGCTTCAGCTTCATGTCGGTCAGCAAAGAGAGCAAGCGCCAGCGCTGGGTCTGGTACCCCGACGAGGGACTCTTGGTGATGGGGAACACCAGCTTGGTGGAAGACATCGGCGACGTGGTGACCGAAGGCGCTGATTCGCTGGCGGATACCGAGAAGTGGGGCGAAGCCAAGTTCGAGTCCGGCGCTGCGGCCATCGGCTTCGTCGACTCGAAGATCCTCAAGGACATCAAAGGCGACGAAGAAGAGAAGATCGTCAAGGGCTACTTCCGTGAAATCGCGCCCTTCTCAGGTTCGGTCGAGCTGACCGGTGCCGGCATGCTCATCAGCATGCGCGGTGAGATGAAGGGCAACAAGATCGGCGAAGACGACGAGCTGCCCTCCGCGGCGACCCTGGATCTCTACGAGAAGCTCCCCAAGGAGACGGTCGCCTATCTGGCGGTCTCGATGAAGCGGGACGAGGACGGCAAGGCCATCAAGAAGCGGATGCTCAAGAAGCTCAAGTCCATCGAGGAGAAGATGGGCGAGGCGGTGGCCGAGGGGCTCAACGAGATGCGCGACGAGATCGGCATCAGCCTCGAGGACATCATCGATTCGGTGGGCGACCAGATGATCATAGCCGTGGCCGCCAAGACCAAGTTCGCCTTCGACGAGAAGAAGAAGCCTCAGGAGTATGTCGACGATGCGGGCTTCGCCTACATCGTTTCGGTGGGCAAATTCGCTGACGCCAAGAAGGTCGTCAAGGTCATGCGCGAGAAGCTCTTCGAGGACGGGCCCATGAAAGAGGCCTACGAGGTCAGCAAGAAGGGCAAGGGCTTCGACGCCAAGCCGAAAGAAGAGGACCAGGGCATGCCGACCGTCCAGGTTCGGCTGACCGAGGAGTACTTGCTGGTCACCGGTGGCGGGCTCGCCAAACGTTTCGTCGAGGCGCTCGAGAAGGACAAAAAGACGCTGGCGGACGACGCCGCCCACAAGACCGCCCTGGGCACCGTCTCAGGCAGCCCGCGGATGGTCATGTGGGTCGACATCGGCCGAATCGGCAAAGTGGGCCTCGATTGGGTCAACGACCAAGAGAGCATGAAAGAGGAGATGAAAGAGCAAGAGAAGGAGTTCGGCATCTCCACCAAGGCCCTCAAGGTCAAAGGCGACGACCGCATCACCAGCCTGGTGGCGATCAACATCGACTCGAGCAGCGACACCTGGACCTATCACGTTCAGTCGCTCAACGCGCCAGCCTTGGGGATCCTCGCCGGGGCATCCATGTTCATGAAGTCGATGGGTGGAAGCGACGACATCTTGATCCCCGACACCGGCATCGCCACCTGCGACGCCCTGGTCATGTCCAAGTTCTCCTGCGGCGAGCGCACCGGGGACGACGCGATGAAGAAAGACGCGCGGATGGACGAGCGGGTTTTCAAGGACACCCTCCGGGAAGACTCGAGCCAAAAGGACGGGATGGAGAAGGTCTGCACGAAGCGGCTCATGGAGTTCATCAAAGACCATCCCCAGTGCACCCAGTAGCGGCCTGGACGAACCACCCCGTCTCGATAGAGGCTCGACAGGCTGCCGCGACCAGGTCACGGTGTGGCCGTGGCCAAGCTCGTTCCCATTCGCTGCCCGACCTGCGGCGCTGACATTACCGTCGGCAACCAGCAGGCCGTGGTGACCTGCAGCTACTGCCAAACCAGTTGCCAGGTGACCCGGCCTGGAAAGCCCCCGCCGCCACCGCCCCCACCGCCGATGGGCCAGCCCATGCCGATGCAGCCCATGCGCGTCGTGGAGCTACCTCGCACCAGCAATGCGGGCAGCGTGATCGTCATCGCTGGGCTGGTGATGACCCTTGGCATCGTCGGCGCTGTCGTCGCCGCGCTGGGAAGCTCAGCTTCCATGGTGGGCTCGAGTACCGACGATAGCGAGGTTGGCTCCCGTTCCGGGGGCCGCAAGAAAAGCAAAGGGCGCAAGAGCAAGATCGCTAACCCGGTGGTCGCCAAGAACCTGAAGAAGGTGGATCCGGCAGACGTCATCCGGCAGGCGGTCAAGCAGGCGAAGAAAGTAGAGAAACAGGGCAAGATGACCGGCGGCCACTTCACCGAGCTGTCCGGCGGATTAATGAACCTCAAAGGCAAGTCCAAGGGGTTCGTCACCTTCGAGTATCGGTGGAGTGACCCCAGCAAGCCGGCGGGGAAGGACGTGGTGGAGGGCAGCTTCTACATCAACTCAGACAGCAAGGGCTTCAACGTCTGGGCCCACCACAAGAACCGCGGCACCGCTTCAAACTTGCGGGATCCCAAGCGTGCGAAGGCCTATCCGGTACCCATTCCGACCTGCACCGCAGCCCAGGCCTGGGCGGTGGCGGTGAAGAGCGGTGTTCCTGCCGACGCGGTCAGCACGGTCCATTGGGGCAAGGTCCATTCCTTCAAGTCCGACCAGAAAATGCAGTGGTCCTTCCGGGTCGAGGGGCACGACGAGTACCGGCGAGAGATTGACGCCAAAGACTGCAAGCTGTTGCGCAACTGGGCGAAGCGTCGCTGAGCGGTCAACGACGGAGGCTAAGCGCCGCCGGCCCGCTGCAGGGCCAGGCCGACCCGCGTCAGCACTAACCGAGATGGCGAGTCCGCCATCGCCGCGCCCTCAATCCTCCAGCTCAATCAGCGGGCGCCGCCCGGGACCGAGCTTGGCACGAAGGTTCGAGGCAGCTGCGCCCGCTGCCTGGGCCAACGTGCGACCAATGGGGATGACCTCTCCAGCCGGTTGGCCCATGAAATCAAAGGCCCACACCATGGTCGACCCCTCGTCATCCCAAGGGGCCAACCGTCCGCGCCCGCGAGTCTCGAGCTCACCCAGGATCTCGCGCCGAGCCATGTCGACCATCGCTACCCCATGGGCCCAGGCCACCAGCAAGGTGTTGCCGTCCGGCAGGACTCGAATGTCCTCCCACGTCCGATCGGCGGTAGGGGCGAGCAGCACCCGATCCTGGTCCTGCTCGCTCCGCAAGATCAGCCCGGTCTCGTCGGCGAAGAGCAGCTGTCCGGGCAGTGGCCCGTCTGCCATGGCGCTCGCTCGAGGGGTGGCGTGGCCGTAGGGGCGAATAGCCCCGGTCGGTCCATCGGCTCGCACCATTGCGCCACCGCTGAAGGCTAGCCAGAGCCCAGGGTCGGGCGCCCCACCCTCACCGGCCCAGCCAGCGCTAGCTCGGGCATCGTAGACGTAGCCTTCCATCACGTAGCTTCCCGCCGGGCCGAGGAGCGCTGCAGGAGTGACGGCCTCCCTCGCCGGGGCCTTCAGATCGACCTGGGCGAGCTGGCCATCGAGGGACTGGAAAATCACGTGGTGGCAGCCAGGATCGGTCCCGATCACGAACCCCGGTTTGCGCCTCACGGTGGCCAAGAGCACATCGCTGCGGGCGCCAAACAGCTCCCAATGGTGCTCGTCCTTACGGCGCCATGACAACAGGCGCCCGTCGGGACAGCGGGCCAGCAAATGCCCCGGCCGCCGAAACACCTCTTGGCCACCGATCTGGTGGATGCGAATGTTGCCGCCCACCTGCCAAATGACCTGCTCGCCATCCCGCTGAACTGCCGCGACCGATTCGCCGGGGCCGGTCAGCTTGGCGGGCTGCCCCCGGGCCCTGATGAGCTTGGCCAAGCTCTCGTCCTGGCGGTCGAAGATGACCAAATCCTGCGTAATGAGACGCCCGTCTTGAAGCTGCCAGCCGCCGGCGTAGATTCGCGGGCCCAGGCCGCGCTGCTTGCCCAGCTGCCCGTAGTCCTCCACGTGATCTAGATGTCTGGGCCAGGCGCGGTGTTGCCGCCGACAGGGACGCCGGCTGTCAGCGGGCCGTTCATCGCCTGGGCTGCGCGCGCCTTGGCGCAAGTATCGCCACTCGCCGTCGCCCTCATAGTTGCAGGCGGCAAAATCGACACCGCTTGGACCCCATTGACCGAGCACCGGGTCGCTCACGAATGTGTCGGTCGAATGAATGAGCTCGGGCTTGTCACCCCTCAGGTCGAAGACATCGATCACTTCGGGGCGTACCAGTGCCACGATCTCGTCCCGCGGGCTGAAGCGGGCCAAGCTAGGCGCCTGGATGGCATCAAACTCGTGACGACGACCGCTGGCCGGGTGCCACAGCAGCACTTTGCGGAGCCGGGCCGCAGCAACCCAGCCGCCATCGGCAGACAGGTGCATGGCCCTCCCGTGGAACGGATCGAGACGGACCTTGGCGGGGTCCCGCAGATCCCAGAGCGCCAGACCATCGGGTGTCGTGCAGGCGATAACCGGCGCTCGCTCGGCCACCAGGACAGCGCTCAGACCACGGAAGCACCGCATCGGTGAGACGGCGGCCAGCCCCAGCTGTCCCTCTTGGCCCAACCGCCACACCTTCAGCTTGCCATCGAGCCCGCGGGTGACGAATGACGTGTCGAAGGGCAAGGGCACAAAGTCGTACATGCCCTGGGCGTGAGGCCGGAAACGAGCCGCGACCGGCCCCCAGTCATCGCCAGGCGGTGGTTTGAAGTCAAAGAGGGTCGCATGGGCCCCGCTGCCGCCGAGCAGCCAACGCTCGCCCCAAGGGAAGACCGGCTGGGGCACCTTTTGCAGACTCAGAAAGCGCGCCTTCGGCAGCCCAAGAGCGGTGGACAGCAGCTCGAGCGGCAGGACACGATCGGTCGAACCCAGGCCAACGGCGCCGGCCAGCAGAGCCACCCGAAGGTAGGGATCTCCGGTGCGGCGTGACCGAGTCACCAGCTGACCGATGGCCGTCGTGGTCTGCGCTTGCTCCAGACTGCGCCGCTGCGCCTCCTGACGGGCGTCCATGGCTCGCTCGAACCAGTAGGCGCCTACCAGCAGTCCCAAGACGCAGAGGGCCACCAACGCTCGGAACAGCCATCCGAGGCGCACCGCTTTGCGGGTTGCCTCGATGAAGGCCCGCTCGGCATCGCCGAGATCGCCCGAGAGCTCGGCAGCACGGCTATCGAGCTCTCGCAACCTGCGCGCCCCCCAGAGCTTGCCACGGGCGTGGCCGGCCATCACCCACCGCTGAGTGGTGTCCCGGAGGTCCTCCAGGAAGGTGAGGCGGTCCATGTCGTGGAGCCGCAGGTCGTGCAATCGCGGCCAGCGGTCCACCAGACCCGGGTGCCCGAGGCGCAGGTTGGGTCCCGAGCGGATCACCAGCTGCGCCTCAACCAGACCGTCGATGGCCTGGCGGACCGCAGCTTGGTCATCAGAGGCGGCCAGCAGCTCGTGCTCCGACACCTCGAGCAACGCTCCCTGAACCGACACCAAGCGCAACAGCACCCCGTCTGCGAGGGAGCAGAGGGCTGGGGCCATAGCGCCCAAGACCCGATCGGCATGCTGGACGAGCCAGCCCGTCAGGCCACCCGATTTCTGCCAGCTCTCGACCTGGGGTGAGCCATCGGCCGCCTCCCACCAGGCCTCGAGAGCCAAGGACAAGTAGGCCAAGCGCCGACCGTCAGCCTGCAGCTCGGCCTGCAGCTCGTCCACCACCTTCTGCACCCCTTGGATGGTCATCCCCTTGGCACCGATGGGCCCGGCCACGATGCGGCGCACCGCGCTGGGCTGGGGCGCCGTCATGAAACGAAGCCAAGGCCGCAACGCTTCGCCCAGCTCGAGCTCCAGCAGCGCTGGGGTGTGCTCCTCCCTCAAGGTGGCGATGACCCGCAAACCCTGGTGCCCCTCGGCGAGAGTCCGCGCGATTTGTTCGACTTGCCGACGAGCCTCGGCAGGCGCTTTCACCAGGCGGTGCAGGTCGTCGAGCACCAAGACGACTCCAATCCTGCCAGCCTCGGCCCATGTCAGCAGGGCCGTCAGCAGATCATCGGCTTCGCCGTCCCCGCCATGGTCCTCGAGCCAGCCACTCAAGGCACGCCGCAGAGCTTCGTCCGGTGCCTCGTCCAGATCGACCACGCAGCACAGCCAGTCGTGGCGACCATCGGCAAAAGCGCGGCCGAGCTCTGGCACGACGCCGGCGAGCGCGAAGGAACGCAAGCCGATACCGCCCTCGCCCTGCAGGGCCAAACACGGCTGATCAACCAGCTCGCGCCCAATCCGGCCAATATCCGGCCCCCGACCGAAGAGCTTGCCCTCGTCCTCGAGCCGATATGGAGCCAGTCCACGGTAGGGGGTCCCGTCCCAGCCACGAGGACACTGCCACACCTGGTCGAGTTGGTCGCGCAAGGTCCCACGAGTGACCCCCCGTGCGTCAGGGTCCAGAGCGAGCCACCGCTGTAAAAGCCGCGTAAAGGCC
>JAUVCD010000963.1 GCA_030590865.1 Myxococcales bacterium
CCACCTTCCGCGAGCTCATGGTGGTCCCCGATGGCGCCCATCAAGTCATCGTCCGGAAGCCCACGACGGTGCCTTTGGCTACCGCCGCAGCTCAGCTGCGAGCCCTCACCCCGGGCCTGGACACCAAGAGCTGGCGTGAGCTCTCCCCCACGCTGGCCTCCATGTTCGACTCGGCCCGGGGTGTGATGATCTTCATGTTCATGATCGTCTACGCCGCCATCGGCATCCTGCTGCTGAACGCCATGTTGATGGCCGTCTTCGAGCGCATTCGCGAGTTCGGCGTGCTCAAGGCGCTGGGGGCGGGACCCCTGGCGGTCTTTCGGATGATCTTCTACGAAACCTACATCCAGGTCGGCATTGCCATCCTCGTGGGCACCGCATTGAGCGTCCCAGGGCTCTGGTACCTGACCAAATACGGTATCGACACTGGCCGCATGGGAGGCATGACCATCCACGGCGTGGCCTGGGATCCCGTCTGGCGCGCGTCGGTTTCGACCAGCACCTATTCGGGGCCCATCGTGACGCTGATCGTCATCGTCAGCCTGGCGGCCCTCTATCCGGCATTCAAAGCGGCCTGGGTCAGACCCGTGCAGGCCATGACCCATCGATAGGACCCGGGTGATCACGATGACAGGTCCCAATCTGGCAGCAATGGCGTGGCGCAACCTGTGGCGCCATCGACGTCGCACGGTGCTCACCCTGGCCTCGATGGCCTTCGGCATGACGCTGGCGGTGCTCTTCACCGGCATCGGTGACGAGGGCTATGCGCGCATGATCGAGTTGGCGGCGAAGATGGACGGCGGCCACGTGACCGTCCAACACCCCGAGATGCTCGACACGCCGTCGCTCAAGCACACGGTGATGGATACTACGGCGCTGGCCAACACGGCGCGAGCTGACCCCCAGGTCTCCAGGGTGGTCACCCGCATCAACGGTCAGGTGCTGCTGGCCACTGCGCGGCAAAGCAAAGGCGCCGCCTTCATCGCCTTCGATCCCAAGGCTGAGGACCCAGCGACCTTCAGCCTGCTCGAGGCCTTGCACGAGGGAGAGATGTTCGCCTCGTCCCAGGACAAGGGGATCATCTTGGGCGAGCGCCTCGCCGACCACTTGGGGGTCAAGCTCGGCAAGAAAGTGGTGCTCACCTTGACGGACAAGCAAGGCGAAATCGTCTCGAGTCTGGCACGGGTCACCGGCATCCTTCGCACCGGAGCGCCTACCATCGACGCCTCCCTGTGTTTGCTCCCCCTGGACCGGGTTCGCCAGACGCTGGGCTACGGTCCGGATGAGGCAACGCAGGTAGCAATCTTCCTACCCGACCACCGCAACACCGCCACGGTGGCCGACCGATTGGCCACTACGGTCGCGGGACGGGCGGTGGCCCTTCCCTGGTACGAAGCCAAGGCGGAGCTGGCGGGCTTCATCGCCATGAAGGTCAACTCCACCTTGTTCATGGAAGTGCTCATCATGCTGCTGGTGGCCGCTGGGATCTTCAATCAGATCTTCGTGAGCGTGATGGAACGTTCCCGCGAGTTCGGCATCATGATGGCTATTGGGTTCAGCCCCGGACGCCTGTTCCGCTTGGTGATGTGGGAGAGCCTGTGGCTGGCCATCGTGGGCGTGGGGGTCGGCGCAGCGATCACTTCGGTGCCTTACTACCTGGGCCACACCAGGGGGATCGACATGACCGCCATGGTGGGAGGGGCGGGCAAGAAGGCCGAGGTGGCCGGCGTAGCCCTCGAGCCCATCTGGCGCATCGCCATCTACCCTGAAAACGCCGTGTATATCCTGGTCGCGGTCGTCGGCGCGACGCTGCTGAGCGGCCTTTACCCAGCGTGGCGATCCGGCCGCATCGTGCCCGTCGAGTCGATCAAACTAGTGTGAGGCCCCTGTCCCTGCATTTCCAGGTCGAGGTGAGAAGATGAGCAAGGAAAATGGCCAGCCGGTCGTCACGCTGAAGGACGTAACCAAGATCTACCGCCAGGGCTCCCTCGAGGTGCCCGCCCTGCGGGGGCTGTCGCTCGACGTGAAGAAGGGAGAGTTGCTGGCCATCTGTGGCCCCTCGGGCTCGGGCAAGACCACCACGCTCAACCTGATTGGCGCCCTCGATCAGCCGACCGAAGGGTCGGTGGTGGTCGAGGGCAAGCAGCTGGACAAGCTCAGCCGCACGGCCCTGAGCGAGCTGCGCCGCGACCGCATCGGCTTCGTCTTCCAAGCCTACAATCTGATCCCAGTGCTGACCGCCTATGAGAACGCCGAAATAGTGCTGGCGCTGCAGGGGCAGGCGGCCGCCAAGCGACGCAAGCGGGTCATGGACTTGCTGGGAGCCGTCGGCCTCGAAGGGATGGAACATCGTCGCCCCGATCAGCTGTCAGGTGGGCAACAGCAGCGGGTGGCCATCGCCCGGGCCATCGCCTCCGATCCGGCGGTGGTGCTCGCCGACGAGCCGACCGCCAACGTCGATTCGGAGACCGCCGAGCGGCTGCTCGACATCATGGTCGACCTCAACCAGCAGCGGGGCGTCACCTTCATCTTCTCCACCCACGATCCCCGGGTAATGGACCGGGCCCGCCGGGTGGTACGGATGGTGGACGGCAAGGTGGAGAGCGACGAGACCAAGGCCTGAATGCCCCACCCCAACCAAGCCCCTGCCACTGCGCTCGCTGGACGGGTCACCGGCTGGGTGCTGCCGCTGCTGGTCGCCGCGACCGCCCTGCCCGAG
>JAUVCD010000633.1 GCA_030590865.1 Myxococcales bacterium
GAAGAACACCATGCGTTCTTTCGGTAAGCTCATCACCAACCTCTATAAGTGTTTCGTCGAAGAAGACGCCGCGCTCTGCGAGATCAACCCGCTGGTGGTGACCACCGACGGCGATGTGGTGGCCCTAGACGCCAAGATGAGCGTCGATGACGCCGCCGAGTACCGCCACAAGGAGTGGGCCGAGCTGCGGGACATCTCGGAAGAGGACCCGGTCGAGCTCCAGGCCAAGGAGGTAGGTCTGTCCTACGTCTCGCTCAACGGCAACATCGGCTGCCTGGTCAACGGTGCCGGGCTGGCCATGTCCACCATGGACATCATCAAGCACTACGGCGGCGAGCCGGCGAACTTCCTCGACGTGGGCGGCAGCGCCAACAAGGAACAGGTCACCAAGGCCTTCGAGATGATTCTCTCGTCTCCAGAGGTCAAGGGGATCTTCGTCAACATCTTCGGTGGAATCATGCGGTGCGACACCGTCGCCGAGGGTGTCGTCGCGGCGACCAAAGCGCTGGGCCTGAAGGTGCCGCTGGTCGTGCGGCTCGAAGGCACGAATGTTGAACAAGGTAAAAAGATCCTCGGGGACAGTGGGCTCAAGATCGAGCCGGCCGACTCGATGGCTGATGGCGCCAAGAAAATCGTGGCAGCGGTGAGCAAATGAGCATTCTGGTAAACAAGGACACCAAGGTCATCTTCCAGGGGATCACCGGCTCGTTCGGTTCCCGCCATGCCAGCGCTTGCCTCGAGTACGGCACCCAAATCGTCGCTGGCGTCACGCCTGGCAAGGCGGGACAGAAGTTCGAGGACAAGGTCCCCATCTTCAACACCATGGCCGATGCCGTAAAGGAGACGGGCGCCACCTGCTCGTGCATTTTCGTGCCCGCGGCCTTCGCCGCCGACGCGGTCTGCGAGGCGGTCGACGCCGGCATCGAGTTCGTGATCTGTATCGCCGAGAACGTGCCGGTCCTGGAGATGGTTCGGACCCGTCGCTACTGCGACGCCGCCGGCGCCCTGATGCTCGGACCCAACAGCCCCGGCATCATCACCCCAGGGGAGACCAAGATCGGCATCATGCCGGGCCACGTGCACATGCCCGGTCGCATCGGCGTCGTGTCCCGCTCGGGCACCCTGACCTACGAGGCCGTCGGCCAGCTGACCGCCCTCGGCATCGGTCAGTCCACTTGCCTCGGCATTGGTGGCGATCCGGTCGGCGGGATCGGCTTCATCGACGTGATGAGCCGCTTCAACGACGATCCTGACACCGATGGCGTCATCATGATCGGCGAGATCGGCGGGACCGCCGAGGAGGACGCCGCAGCTTGGATCAAGGAGAACATGAAGAAGCCGGTTACGGCCTTCATCGCCGGTGCGACGGCGCCTCCAGGCAAGCGTATGGGCCATGCAGGCGCCATCATCGCCGGCGGCAAGGGAACCGCTGCCGCCAAGCAGGCCGCACTCAAGGCGGCTGGCATCGCGGTGGCGCCGACGCCCTCAGAAATGGGCGTGACGCTTCAGTCACTGCTGAAGTGACCAAGCCCCGAAAAAAGGGCTCAAACGGGGAACCGTCGAAGGGCCCTTCGACGGCTGCCGCCGAGCCTCTGACGCTCGCTGCGGCAGCCGGTGGTGTTTCAGCGGCTGGTCCCCATACCATCGCCATGGGCGACGCTGACGACGACGCCCCGGGGAAGGTGCTGGAGCTTGCTGCAGCCTGCGTTCGCTTCGTGTTGGGCATGGTGAAGATCGAGCCTGACTTCTCCAGCGAGACGCTCTCCCTGGTGGACCACTACGTGACCGAGGCGGCGGGCACCGTGAAGGATCGCCCCGAGGCGCTGGCGCTGACGGCCCATGCCGTGGGCGCCTATCTTGGCGAGGTCGTGCGGCGCAGCCACGCATGCTGGTGGCGCATCGACGATGCCGACCCAGGCGCATGGCGGCTCGAGTTCCGCGACGTCTATCTGTCGTTCTATCCAGTCCAAGTGGCCTACGCATCACTGACTCGAACCGAGGATGACAGCAGCTTCAGTGGCTTCGAGCTGCCTGACAAAGACCGGGATGCCTTGCTGGAGCGCCTCGACCAACTCCCTGAAGTGCGGGAGGACGAGTATTGGGCCCCTTCCACCAAGCTCGAAGTGCTCGACATTGCGGTGGACGCCTTGCTAGCCCAGCGCGCCCAGGACCCGCTCGGGGGCGGCCGCCTCGGCCCTGAAGACTACGCCGCCGGCGGCTCCCACCAAGACTGAGCCTCCGACCCAGCCGCCCGCTACCCGCTCGGCGCTGGATCGACGGTGAGCTCTCCCGCGGTGGGATCGAAGGTGATCCGATAGCGGTTTCCGGCCTCGTCGCGAAAATAGGTGGTCATATCGGTCGTCGAACGAGCGTCGTCGATCAGGGCCTTCATGTAGCCCGGATTCTTCTTGTGCAACGCCTTGAGCGTGTCGATGGCCTGGGGATCTCCTGACAGCTTCACCTAGGCAAAATAGCCGATACGGCGAACGGCGGAAAGTCGAGGCTTCGAGAATCGTGGACGCCCATTTGTGCAGTGGTATGGTCCGGGGCCGTGATTTGGATTCTTTTCGCTCTCCTCATTGCGCTGGTTTGGGCCATCACCTTCATCCTCCAGCTCTCGCTGTGGATCCCCCTGCTCGCCAGCGGCATCATCGCTTTCGCCGCGATCGTGTATTTCATTTTCAGCACGATCCGCGCCCGACGCTCTGCCAGCGCGCTCGAACGCGCCCTTGCCGAAGAGGGCAAGAAGCAGGCAATGCATGCGCGCCCGGAACGCCGGGCAGAGATCCAGGCCCTGCAGAAACAGCTCACCGATGGCATTTCGGCGCTCAAGTCGTCCAAGCTCGGGGGCAAGAAGCGGGGCTCGGCGGCGCTCTACTCCTTACCCTGGTACGCCATCATCGGCCCACCTGGAGCGGGCAAGACCACGGCGCTCAAGCACTCGGGCTTGGTGTTCCCCTACGCCGACTCCGCGGTCCGAGGCGTGGGCGGCACCCGCAACTGCGACTGGTGGTTCACCAACGATGCCATCTTGCTCGACACCGCCGGCCGCTACGCGACCGAAACGGAGGACATGGGCGAGTGGCTGGCCTTCCTCGACATGTTGCGCAAATACCGCAGCAACAAGCCGCTCAACGGGCTGATCATCGCCGTCAGCGTTACCGACATCCTCGATTCAAACGAGGCAGACCTCGAATTGATGGGCAAGAAGCTGCGCGCTCGCATCGACGAGGTGATGACTAAGCTGCGAATGACCCTGCCGGTCTACCTGCTGGTCACCAAGTGCGATCTGATCGCCGGTTTCGTCGAGTTCTTCGGTAGCCTGCGCAAGAGTGAGCGAGCCCAGCCATGGGGCGCCACGCTGACCCTCAAGGAAGACAAGTCCGACCCTGGCGCCATTTTCGGGCGGGAGTTCGACTTGCTCGTGCAACAGGCTCATGGCGTGGCGATCAAACGCCTCGCCCAAGAGCGAAACCGCGTGGCGCGAGAGGCCATCTTCCAGTTCCCCCTCGAGCTCGCCGGCCTGAGGCGAAATCTCGAAGAGCTGTTGTCCCAGGTCTTCATGGTCAACGCCTTCCAGGGCACGCCGACGTTCCGCGGGTTCTACCTCACCAGCGGCACCCAAGAGGGCTTGCCCCTCAACCGGGTACTGCAGCGCATGGGCCAGGCGATGGGTATCCAGCCTCAGCAGTTCGCCGCCCAGCAACAGGTCGAGTCCAAGAGCTACTTTCTCCACGACGTCTTCACCAAGGTGATGTTTCCCGACGCCGATGTCGCGGCCCGGAGCATCTCTGAGCAGCGCCGCAAGCGCCTGGTGCGGGTCAGTGTCAGTGGCGTCGCCTTGGTCGTGGCCATCCTGCTAGCCGTCCCCAGCGCCGTGTCCTTCTACTTCAATCAAGAGCTGCTGGAGGACACCAAGAAACGCACCGACCAGACCGCGAAGATCGACTGGGAGGACGGCAAGACCGTACGAGGCAAGCTCGAGGACCTCGATCCAGTCCTGGATCGGCTCAAAGATCTCGACAAGTACGATCGCGAGGGCCCGCCCTCGAGCATGCGGTTCATGATGTACTCGGGCGACCGGATTTATCGGCCGACGATCCGAGTCTACGTGGCGAACATGCAGCAGGGCTTCGTCAAGCCCTGCAAGTACTACCTAGAGCGCCGGCTCAAGGGCATCGAAGGCAAGCAGTACGTCGAAGAACGAGCCGCCTTGAAGACCTACTTGATGTTGAGCGACGTGCAAAATCTGGACGTCGAGTGGGCCACCGGCAAGTACACCGCCCTCTGGGCCGAGCTTCAGAAGTCGACCTCAGATGTCGGGATCGACGAGATGAAGAAGCTCATGCGCCCCCACGTGCGCTACTACTTCGAGCTCATCAAGCCCGAGGGGAAGCACAAGCCCCGGGCCACCCCGGTGCCGGCCAACGAGAAGATCGTGACCCGGGCGCGCAAGGTGCTTCAGGGAGTACCGGTGCGCCAGCGCTACTACGCGCTCTTCGTCGAATCGGTCAGCCACGAGCTCTACGACCCGTCGCGAGACAAGGTCAGATCCAACCTGCAGTTTCCCCCGGTGTCGCTTGAAACGATGTTCACCGACCGACCTGAGGTGCTCCAGCTGGTCAGCAGCAAGCAGTACAAAGAGAAGAAGAAGTGGCTCGAGGTACCGGGTCCGTACACCGACAAGGGGCACTACGCCGTGATCGCCAACATCAAGGCGGCCGGCGCGCTGCTCGAGCGCGAGCAATGGGTCGTCCCGCTGACTGCCGAGGAGCGGGGCGATCGGGTGATGGCCAACGTGGCGAAGCTCAAAGGTGACTACGAGCAGAAGTACATCACCGCCTGGAACGGTTTCTTGGGCGATCTCGCCATTCAGTCCCCTGCCAACCTCAAGGAAGCCATCGACCTCTACGCCGCCCTGCAGAAGCCAGAGTGGCCCTACCTGCGGGTGCTGCGGGCCTTGGAAGACCACACCCAGTGGAATACCAATGTCACCGGTGGCAATGCCAAGGCAAACCAGATCGCCAACCAGAAGATCAACCGCGCCTTGACCAGTCGGGCCAAAGGGCTGCGCTTCGGGCTCGACGTCAATGATCTCGGAAAGACGATCGCCCGGGTGCCCAACGCCTTCAAGAAGACCGTCGGATTCGGCGTACCCCTACATGGCGGCGCCAAGTCGCCACTCAACGAGACCTCCTTGGCCCAATACATGGAGCTGCTCGGGTCGTTGCGGGAGAAGATGGTCCAGACCCTGGACGATCAGCCTGAAGCAAGCGTCAACATCATGGCGATGGACCTCCAGAAAGCGGTGACGAAGACCGAGGCCCTGCTCCAGCCCGTCGACGACGCCGCCAAGCGCGTCCTGCTGCCTCTGCTGCAGTTGCCGCTCAATGTGGGCGGCAAGATTCGCCTGAATGCAACGCTCGCCCTGAAACGCTGATCCCTGGAGCGGCGAGACAGGCGCAGCGTTCCCCCCTGACGGCTCGACGGCCCCTGCCGCGGCAGCGGCGGACGCCCCGCAGCACGGTCAGTCTGCCGTGACCCCGTCAAAGGTGAGG
>JAUVCD010000972.1 GCA_030590865.1 Myxococcales bacterium
TGGTCAAAGCCTCCTGAACCGCGTCCTCGGCGTCGCTGTCATTTCGGCAGTGGCGCTTCCCGATGGCGAGCAGTCGCTGGCCGAAGCAGCGGGTGGCCCGGTCGAGCACCTCGATGTCGGCGGAGCGCGCCAGCTCGGCTAGCTCTTCGGCGTTGCACAGGTGGTTGCGGTGGTTAGGCTTGGACGAGGCCATGGGGCAGATAGGAGGGCTGAAGACTAAGACGCTTCACTATAGCCCAGACCCAGGCTCGGGGCTGCGCTTCCTCCCAGCTTGCGCCTGGTGGTCCGCAGGAGGAAACTGACGTGCGGCAGTGGCCCAACGGTTGTCGCCGAGCGAGGTTGCCCATGCAAACGAAGGTCGAGCTCGAGTGCGCCCAGTGTGGCGTCCTCGCCTGCAAGGCTGGCGCAGACGTTGCCGAGTCCCCAGCCCATTGTCCGATGAGGGCTCAGGGGGAGCTGCTGGACGAGGTGCGGCAGCTATACCTCACCGATCCAGACCTTCGCAATTGGGCCGTCCAGTCAGCTCGCGTCGAAGCGACGGGCTACTGCCGTCAACCTCGTGTCGAAGAGATTGTCGCCTTCGCACGGCGAATCGAAGCAAGCCACATTGGCATTGCTAGCTGTGTGGGCACGTTGCACGAAGCTGCTCTCGCCGGCCAGATCTTCGAGAAGCAAGGCCTCACCGTGTCTACCGTGGCCTGCAAGGTCGGCTCGATTCCTAAAGAAGCTGTAGGGCTGACGGACGCCGAGAAGATCCGGCCAGGTCAATTCGAGGCGCTGTGCAATCCAATCGGCCAGGCTCGCCTACTGGAGCGAGCCGGCGCGCAGCTCAACGTGTTGGTCGGCTTGTGTGTGGGCCACGACAGTCTGTTCTTTCAGCACAGCGCTGTGCCGACCACCGTGTTGGTCGTGAAGGATCGAGTTACCGGCCACAACCCGGCGGCGGCTTTGTACACCTCCCGTTCATACTTCCGTAGGCTCAGAGAGCCAGCTGGTGGTGACGAGTCGGGGCAGGGCGACTGAGTCTCGCGGGGGTTGACGAAGGCGGACCATGAAGACTTCCCTCGACTGCATTCCCTGTTTGGCTCGTCATGCACTGTCGGCGGCGCGGATGGCGACGGACGATGAGCAAGTGCATGAGCGGGTGCTGCGAGAAGCGATCGGTGCCCTCAGCCAGATCGACATGGCCGCTTCACCGCCAGTCATGGCCCAACAGATCCACCGCCTGGTCCGCCAGGTCATGGGAGTGGACGACCCCTATCAATCCGTCAAGCAGCGCTTCACCCAGCTCGCCCTCGAGCTTTCCGGCCCGCTGCGAGAACGGATCGCCGCCTCGGACGACCCTCTGGGAACGGCGCTGCGCATCGCTCTGGCGGGAAATGCGATTGATTTCGGGGTCTATGCCGATGTGAGCGAGGCTGACCTGCAGCGGACCCTCGACCGGGCCCTGAAGGTCCCACTCGAAGCCGAAATTGCGACTTTTCGCCAAGCCCTGCTCGGTGTCAGCGATGTGCTCTTTCTGGCGGACAACACCGGCGAGATCGTCTTCGACCGGTTACTCATCGAGCAGCTGCCCTGCCCGCAAGTCACCGTGGCGGTTCGCGGCGCGCCAGTGATCAACGACGCGACCCGCGAGGACGCTGAGACTGCCGGGCTGACCGACCGCTACGAGGTCATCGACAACGGGTCAGATGGGCCAGGGACCATCCTCACCGATTGCAGCGCCGCCTTTGTGCGTCGGTTCGAGCAGGCGTCGCTGATTATTGCCAAAGGTCAGGGTAACTACGAAACCCTGTCCGACGTGGCGGGGAACATCGTCTTCCTGTTCATGGCCAAATGTACCGTCATCACCAGTCGTCTCGGCTGCCCGATTGACACCTTTCAGGTGCATTGGACGGGGCAAGGTTCTCGAGAAGAAGGGGCATAGCGCAATGGACGCTTATCACGAGCAACGTCGCCGACGTCTGGCTGACTTGTCCAAGGATCAGCTCATCGACCTGATTGAGGACGGGGCCAAGAACTGGTTGGCCCACGACGGCTTGTGGTTTCTGGCCGCCGAGAAACAATGGGGTCTCGACCGGGCCATCGAGCTCGATGGTCAGGCCTGGGAGCGGTTCACGGTCATCGAAGCCAAGCGGCTCATGAAGCGTCACCGCATCCAGCCGCGGGCTGGCCTCAAGGGACTCGAGCAAGCGCTCGGGTGGCGCCTTTATGCTCATTTGAACGTCCAGGAGATTGTGGAGCAAGACGAGCGGAGCTTCGTGTTCCGCATGAAGCAATGCCGGGTGCAAGCCGCCCGGCACCGAGATGGGCGACCTGATTTCCCGTGTAAGCCGGTCGGCTTGATCGAGTATTCTGGATTTGCGCGTACTATCGATGACCGCATCCGGACTGAATGCGTCTGCTGTCCGCCGGATGACCACCCAAAAGAGTATTGCTGCGCCTGGCGATTCAGTCTGTGACCCTGTCGCTGTTGCGGTGGTGACGGGATCTCGCGACAGGTCAGCGGGTCTGTCCCCGGGACAACAGCAAGCGCTGGACGCCCCAGCGCCGATCGGCCTCGAGCCATCGCACCGTCTCCGGGCCTCCTCGTTTTGGCGGGATGAAGGAGAGGGCGCGTTCGCTGAAGGCCAGGATGGATAGTGCCGGATTGACGCCCAG
>JAUVCD010000714.1 GCA_030590865.1 Myxococcales bacterium
GTTGGATCCCAATAGAGCAAGAGCGCCTTCTGCAGTCGCTTTTCTTTGAGGTCTCGGGGCGTGAACACCGGGCTGTCGTCAGCTGGGTCAAGCCCCGTGTGATACATCGATGTCGCCAAGGACATGGGCGTGGGGATGAACTCTTGCACCTGCCGCGGCCGGATCCCGCGCTGCTTGAGATAGAGGGCTAGCTCGACCATCTCAGCCAAAGTCGAGCCTGGGTGCCCGGAAATGAAATAGGGCACCAGGTGCTGGTCTTTGCCCGCCCGGCGGCTCGCCTGTTGAAACTGCTCGACGAAGCGCTCGTAGCAAGCGATGGGCGGCTTCTTCATCTTGGCGAGCACCCCAGGGCTGCAGTGCTCTGGTGCCACCGAGAGCTGCCCGCCGGTGTGGTGCTGCGCCAGCTCTCGCACAAAGGCCGGCGACCGCTCAGCCAGATCGTAGCGAACGCCGGAAGCGATGAAGGCCCGCTTCACGCCCTTGGCCTTGCGAACGCTCCGCATGAGCTGCAAGAGGGGGCGGTGGTCGGTCTCCAGGTTGGAGCAGAGACGAGGATGGAGGCAAGACAGTCGTCGACATGCCCGCTCGATGGCCGGCTCGGCGCAGCCCATGCGGTACATGTTGGCCGTCGGACCACCCAGATCGGTGATCGTGCCACCAAAATTGGGCTGCCGGGTCAGCCGACCCACCTCGCGAAGCACGCTCGCTTCCGAGCGTGACTGGATGACCCGCCCCTCGTGCTCGCTGAGGGAGCAGAACGCACAACCGCCGAAGCACCCCCGGCTGGTCACCACCGAGCTGCGCACCGTCTCGAAGGCTGGGATGGGCTCGCGGTACGACCAATGGGAGGCCCGCTGAAACGGCAGCTCGTAGAGCGCATCGAGCTCCTTGGTGCTCAACGGCAAGGCCGGCGGATTGAGATAGACCGCTTCATCGCCGTAGGGCTGGAGCAAGGGGCGCGCATTGCCGGGATTGGCCTCCTTGGCCAGCTCGCGGGACATCTGGCTGAAGGCCCGCTTGCTCCGACAAACTGGCTCGAAGCCCGGCAGGATGACCGGTCTTCCGTCCTGGGGATGGCTCGAAGCCTCGAGCTGCTCCCAGCTACCTTTCCGAAGCACGTGGGCGGTGCCCCGGACATCGCAGATCTGAGCCACCGGCTCGCCGTCACGAAGCCGGCGGGCCACCTCCCACACGGCCCGCTCGCCCATGCCAAAGACCAGCAGATCCGCCTTGGCGTCGAGCAGCACCGAACGCCGGACCTTGTCGGCCCAGTAGTCGTAGTGAGCCACCCGCCGCAGCGAGGCTTCGATGCCACCGATGACGATCGGCAGCCGAGCAAAGGCGCGGCGCGCCAGGTTGGCGTAGACGATGGTCGCCCGGTTGGGACGCTGTCCCGGTTGCCCGCCAGGGGAATACTGGTCTTGTCGGCGCGCCTTCTTCTGAGCGGTGAGCCGATTGAGCATCGAGTCGAGGTTGCCCGCCGTGATGCCCACCATCAGCCTGGGCCGCCCGAGCCGCTCGATGTCCTCGGTGTCCTGCCAGCGAGGCTGGGCGATCATCCCCACCCGCAGGCCGTGGGCCTCGAGATGGCGGCCGATCAGCGCGGCGCCGAAGGATGGATGGTCGACATAGGCGTCACCGTTGATCAGCAAAACGTCGAGCTCGGCCCAACCGCGAGCATCCATCTCCGCCCGGGTGGTCGGCAGGAAGGCAGTGAGGCGCCGGGCACCTGAGAGCTGACGGGAAGAAGGCCGTGACATGACGTTGACACCGGACTGTCACAGTGGTCGACCCATGTCGACCGTACTCTGCGCCCAGGCTACCACTGCGCTGTAGCGCACACCCCTCTGGATATGAGCCAGACCCCCCACCGACCTCCTCGGACCATCGGCTTGGTAAGGCTCTGCGCCCTCGGGGCGGCGCTGTCCGCCACCGGCGCAGCCCTGTTGACTACCAGCAACGGCTGGGCCCAGTCCGGTGATGCTGCCGCCGAGCCAGCTCAAACCGCTGCCACACCACCGACGGCCCAGCAGCCGCTACCCCTCGCTGGCTACGACAAAGGGTTCTTCATCCAGAGCCCGGACGGCGACTTCCGGCTGATCGTGACCGGCCGGGTACAGGCTCGCTTCACCTACGAGGGCCGAGACAGCGAACCTGACGAGCACTTCTTCTCGATTCCTCGCGCCCGCCTCAAACTGACAGGGCACGCCTTCACACCTGACCTGTGCTTCGGGATCCAAACCGACTTCGGCATGGGGGCGGTGCCGACGCTCAAGGACGCCTATGTGGACTACAGCGTCGTTCCCAACGTCTTTCACGCCCGCGCAGGCCAATTTAAGAAGCCCTTCTCACGCCAACAGCTGAGCTCGGGGGTGAAGCTCAACTTGGTCGAACGGGCCATCACCAATGGGGCCTTCGGCACCGGTCGGGACCTAGGCGTCATGGTCCACAACGACTACGGCACGTCACCGCCTTTCGAATACGCCCTCGGCGTGTTCAACGGCAGTGGCGACGGGGCTACCGTCGACATGACCACCGGCACGCAGAGCAACGTGCCAGAGCGCGTCGACCCGGTGGTCGTGGCCCGAGTCGGCTACAACCACGGGCCGATCAAGGGCTACGAGGAGGCGGACTTCGACGGCGGGCCGCTGCGCTTCAGCATCACCGGAGGCCCTCAGGTCTGGTCGAACCTCACCGATGAGCAACGGGGGGCGATCGAGCTGAACGCCGAGCTGCTGATGAAGGCCCACGGGCTGACGACCCAGGCCGGTGTGTTTGCCGGCTGGGAGCAAGAGGGGCCCGATTTTGGCCACCAGGACTATCAGCAGCTTGGGATCTACCTCGAGGCGGGCTACCTGATCGGCGAGCTGGTTCAACCGTCAGCCCGCTGGGCCCGAGTGATCCCCAAAGGGGCAGACAACGACATGGTCGAGTTGCTCGGCGGCATGAGCGTCTTTGCCTACCGACACAACGTCAAATGGATGGTCGACGGGGGCGGGATCATCAGCGAAACGAGCACCGGAACGACCAACGACTACCGCATCCGGACCCAGCTGCAGCTGCAGCTTTGACAAACACCCCCCTGGGACACAGGTTGAACCCATGAGCGTTGAGCTGCGGCACCTGATGGTCTTGGCGCTACCCGCAGCGCTAGGGAGCACTTGGCTGGCCTGCAAGGCACCGGAGCCGGACAGCGCTCCCCCACCTCAACAGGTGTTCGACGGCTCTGGATGCAGCGACGAGCCGGCCTTGGGGTTTCCCTACAAGCCGGGCTGCTGTGACTATTCGGTCGACAGCCCAGCGGTGGCGGCGCGCGGGTTCGACAGCGCGGCCGTTGGCTCCACCCCAACGACCGATCACGTGCACGTCAGCTGGGCGGGCCCGACGGACTCCACCTTTGTGGTCAACTGGCGGAGCGACACCGGGACCGAGGCAACTCAGCTGCTCTACGCCACCTCGGAACCTGAGGTCACCGCCGCCGACGGCCCTGGCGAGGCTGTCCACCGAGTGACAGGCCACCACCAGCTCTACGCCAGCCTGATCGACGGCAAGAACGAGACCCGGGTCCACGAAGTACACGTCTGTGGTCTGCAAGCCGGCACCACCTACTACTACAAGGTCGGCGGCCCCGGCGGGTGGAGCGACGTGTTCGACGTCACCACCGGGCCGGTCCCTGGCTCGACGGAGAGCTTCAAATTCGCCGTGCTCGGTGATTCGCGGGACGGCGAGGAGGTCCACGCCCAGCTCCAGAAAGCGATCAACGCCCACGATGTGGCCTTCGAGCTGTTCACCGGCGACGCGGTGGCCGCCGGCCCCCTACAGATGAACTGGAACAGTTGGTTCGAGGCCACCTCAGGCGACTTTGCCCTCCAGGATCTGATGGCACGGAAGCCGATCTTCATAGCCAACGGCAACCACGAGAACCTGGCCCTTGGGCTGTTCACCCAGTTCGCCGTCCCTCAGCAGCTGAGCGAGGGCGAAGGTGCCCAAGGCGAAGAGTGGTACACCTTCGACTACGGTAACGCCCGCTTCGTGGTGATGAACGATACGCCAAAGGCCAGCGCCGAAAGCCAAGCGCAACACGCCTGGCTGGACGCCACCCTGGGCGCCGTCGATCGGGCCCAGCAGCCCTGGCTCTTCGTGATGCACCACCGCTCGCTCTACTCGTGCGGCGGAGCCCACAGCTCGGACCTCGAGCTGCGCGCGATTCGTCAGCTCATCATCGATGCCCACGAGGTCGACATGGTGTGGTCAGGTCACGACCACCTCTACGAGCGATCCAAACCGATCCGAGGCTTGGCCGGCAGCGACGGGCTCATCGCCACGGAGCTAGGCCCGAACAATACGCCGGTGAAGCAGAGCGGTACCCTCTACGTCGTGACCGGCGGCGCCGGCGCGCCGCTCTACGGAGCCGACGACAACTGCGACCACACCCACCTCACCGAGTCGACCTACCACTACGGCATGGTAGAGATCGACAATCGCACCCTGCGCTTCGCAGCCTATCGCCTCGACGGCACTGCCCTCGACGAATTCGAGATCATCAAATAGCCCTGTCGTAGCTACTTCGCCCGTCCATCGGTCACGCCGCCCAT
>JAUVCD010000355.1 GCA_030590865.1 Myxococcales bacterium
CGCCTTGCAGGGCGTGGGCGTTGGGTTGATGGCCGCTGGCACGGTGCCGCTGGTCGCGACGGCGGCATCTCGTTATGCGGTGACGCCGCTGGCCATTACCGCCATCGCTGGTGTGGCGGTTGCCTCAACGGCCTTGATGGCTGACGAATCCCCGCGGATCTAGGGTGCGCTTTGGGGTTGTAAGTGCGCGCCGCCTCTGATCTTTTCGTGTTGTCGAGACATGAAAGGAGGAGAGGCGTGCACGCGACGCAGATCGTACAACGTTGGTTCTCTGGGAGGTTCGAGTTCTTACACGCGCAGCGTCGAAGCGCTCTGCAACGTGTGGTGGGTGCTCTGCTCCGCGGAGGGAAACTCTGGCTGAGCAGCCTAGGTCGGTGGCGTACAGGCACATGTGCGAAGCACGCGATCAAGGCGGTTGATCGGTTGCTTGGCAACCGCGCCGTGCATCGGCAGCGGAAGCTGCTCTACGGAGCAATCGCCGATCAGTTCGTGCCAGACGCTGAGCCAATTGTGCTCGTCGACATCACCGAGCTGCGCCCCGGCGTGTGCGCGCTCACCGCCTCGTTGGCTGCCGATGGCAGGAGCGTTCCCCTCTACGCAATGGTTCGACGGAAGGTCACGATTAGTAAGCGCCGCACACAACGCGCCTTCCTGCATGCGCTCAAGGAAGTTCTGCCGAGTGGCGTCGTTGCGACCATCGTCACCGACGCCGGATTCCAATCGCCGTGGTTGGACGAAGTCCGTGCTTTAGGTTGGCACTACGTCGGTCGCGTCCGCCACATGACGCGATTTCATCGAGGAAATAAGTGGGTTTCAGCGCGTCAGCTTCACCAACTGGCGTCGGCGAGACCAAAGAGCCTGGGATACGTTTCTTACCCACGGCAGCGTCCGAAGAAGCGTCGACTCGTGCTGGCAGCCAGGCGCATCTCAAAGAAGCGCCGGCGCAAGAACAAGTTTGGCAAACGGGCACGCCACAACAACGACCGTCGATGCGAAAAGGGCGCGCGTGAACCGTGGCTGCTCGCAACGTCTCTCACCGTGCCGGCCAAGACAGTCATCGCCATCTACAAGCTACGCATGCAGATCGAGCTGAACTACCGCGACGTCAAGAACCACCGTTGGGGCTGGGCTGCGAACCAGTCGCGCACTCGCTCCAACAGCCGCCTCGAAGTGCTCCTGCTCATCGGTGCGATCGCCATGGCCATCGTGCTGGCCGTTGGATGCCTCGCCGAGAAACGCGGCATCCATCGCGGCTACCAAGCGAACACCGTTCGGAATCGACGTGTGATCTCCTGGTTTGTCCTCGGCACTGCAATCATTCAACGACAGCCCCAAATCCTCCGCGGGCCGTGCTTACGCGAAGGAACCCACGAACTTCGCAATGAAGTCAGAAGCCTCGCGGACTACGGCGCCTAGGAAATCCGTGGGGATCTTTCAGCCTTGATGGCCGAGCTCTACGGCGTGTTCGTGCCTCCTGATCTTCGCGGTCGCCCAGCGTTGCGTCTGCCCCAGATCGAGGCCGAGCTCGGGGCCCGCTATGTTTACGAGCCGGCGTTCGAGTACCGCAGTTTCTTGGTCAACTCGCTGGATCTGCGTTGGGGGGGCTGGCGTCTGAACCCGTCAGCCTGGGTTGCCCTCGATGACCGCAATGCGCGTCTCCGTGCGCTGGTGTCCCACCGCTACTTCGGCCCCCGAGCGGAGCCAGCCCTGCGGGCGACCGAGGGGAGCTTTCTCGACGTGGAAGTGGCCCTGACCCACCACCGCTATGGCTCCGAAGCGTTCAGCATCCTGACCGGCGAAATGGTCGCCAACGGCCGGCTCGACCTGCAACGCTACGACCGCCACCTCGCCGGGATGTTCTCCCAGCTCGGCCTGGGCCTCGGCCTCCAGCGATTCGATTTCGAGCAGGTCGCCCCACCCCATGAAACCGATCACGCCTGGCTGCTGCTCGCCCGTTTCGGTTTCGGTGTCTATCTCGGCCGCGCTGGGCCGCCCCATGGCGAGGTGTTTCTCTATTACGACCACCGCCACGACGGGTTCGCGGCCGGCATGACTGGAATGATGGTGGGTATTCCGGGACATGCTGGGCTGGAGGGCAAGCTCTATCTCACCGAGCAATTGGGGCTCCGTGCCGAGCTGCAGCTCGGCGCTGCCTATGTGGCCGGGTTGTCAGTACTGTTCCGCCAAGAGGTGATCGAATGAGCCGACCGTTGGCGCGACTCTGGGCCTCATGGCTGGCTCTGCTCCTCGCCGTTGCTGGACCCCTCGGCTGTACCGATCTTCCAACCGAACGGGCCGAACGTGACCTCCAGGTCGGCAAGGTGCAGGTCGGCGGTGTGCGGTTCGACGTGCGCAATGGCCTGGCAGCGTTTCATCAGGCCACCTCCGGCGCGTTGGTGCTGTGGCTAGGGGCACCGTCGGTGGTGATCGAGGCCGATCTGTCCTCTCAGGCGGTGACCGACTGGTCCATCGAGCTGCGCAACGCCATGCCCGGGGCGGTTCTCACCGGTAGCGCCGCCGACGGGGCAAGTGTGGGCATCACCGAACGAGGCGGCGGCCTGCCAACCCGTCGCGGCTATGACCTCGTGCTGCCTGCAGGCACCCAGATCGAGCTGAGCTTCGGCCATCAGGAGGCGGCAGCGGTTGCTCCTTTCCGTTTTGCCCTCCTGAGTGATGTTCAGAACGGCGTTGACCGGGTGGGGGACCTTTATGCGCGCATCAACGCCGAGCCCCACGTGGGCTTCGTGCTGAGTGCTGGCGACCTAGTCCAAGGGGGCTCAGCTGATGAGATGCAGGTGTTCCAGCAAGAGCTCGAGGCGCTTGATGTGCCGCTGTTCTCCACCATTGGCAATCACGACGCGCCCCCAGATACTCCGTGGCACGATTGGTTTGGTCGGGGGAGCTTCCGGTTCATTCATCGGGACGTGCTGTTCTCCCAGGTCGATTCAGCGAGCGCCACGGTCGCACCCCTCGTCTATGACTGGCTCGAGCAATGGCTGAAGCTGGGTCGGGGGCGAGTCCACGTGTTCACGACCCACGTGCCGCTCATCGATCCGGTGGGCACTCGCAACGCCTCGTTTGGCAGTCGTGGCGAGGCCGGCAGGCTACTGGCCATGCTTGCCGGCGATGAGGTCGATGTGACCTTCTATGGCCACATCCACTCGTATTACGCCTTCGAGAACGCTGGCATTCCCGCCTTCATTTCAGGTGGCGGCGGGGCCTTTGAAGAGAAGGTCGACGGTATCGGTCGACACTTCATGGTGATCGACATCGACCCGCGCCGCGGACTGACCGGGACCCGAGTCGTCGAGGTCGATTGAGTCAGCTGGCCGACTCGTTCTTGATCATCACGAGCAGCATCTTGAATCGTTCCACCGCTCGGACCGCATGGGGCACGTTCGCAGGCATCAGCACGGTCTGGCCGGTCGCCGTAGCCACCGTCTCACCTGCGATGATGATCTCGCCGCACCCGTCGAGCACGGTGACGTAGGCGTCGAAAGGCGCTGAGTGCTCGGACAGCTCTTCGCCGGCGTCGAAGGCGAAGATGGTGAGCGTGCCGGCGGCCCCCTTGGTGAGCGTGCGGCTCACGATGGCGCCACTACCATAATCGACTAGCTCGGCCAGCTTGACCGCCTCAGAAGGCGGAATCGCTCCGGCCGAGCCACTGCTTTGCTGGGTTGCGTCGCTCATGAGTTTCTCCAGTTACTGCGAGACGTCCCGCGCCTCGTGGTTGTCATCAGCCAGGTCACCAGTCGGTGAAGCTCTTGCGCACCGCCTTGTCGAACATCTTTCGGGTCGGCTTCCCCTTGATGATCGACATGTCTCGAATCAACAGCTCGGGGTTGCGCCCCTCTTCGTTAGGTGGTGCGAAGGTGATCAGGGGCTTCAGCTCGTGGTCGCCGAACACCGACGTGGTCGCCTCCACGAAAGCATCCCGCTCCTCTCCCGGTTCGCCGCGGACGGTGACCTCGATCTCCGCGTAGAAGTCGGTGAGGTCCTCTTTCTTGTGCCGGAGGTACTCGCGCCAGATGGCGCGGCGGTAGGGCTCGTCCTGTCGGTCAGGGATGTAGTTGTCGGCAGCGAGCACGTCGATCAGGTAGTCGAGCAGCTCTTTGGGTTCGGTCAGGCCCGAGGCATCGGTCTGGTCCAGCGCGGCCCGCAGCTTCACGATACCGATACTTTGCAGGCCGACGAGCACCGGGGTTACGCCGTAGGTCTTGCAGTGCACGAGCTCTCCTTGGATCGGGCCATTGCGGCACTAGCGGTGGAGAAAGTATGCCTCTGGTCGCCCATGTCAAGGCGTCAGGCCCCGGAGGGGGCTCGCGACCTCTCAGGCAGTGGATCGAGGGACGGAATTCTGGTTTTGTTTCTCAGTGGCTCGCCACGGCTGTGTGCTCGATCGCGCCGGAGTGGTCTCCTGTTGGGGCGACAACGGCGGCGGCCAGCTCGGCGATGGGTCGCGAGTGAGTCGACTGCAGCCTGCGCCCATCCGGTGGTGAGCCCAGGGGCCGCTCCGCTCAGCGGCGACGTCGGCGATGGGTCATGGCGAGCACCAGGACCCACACCGTCAAGAGGGCCCAGCTTGCCTTGTGGCGGTCGAGGCCAATCAGGCCGCAGCCGCAACGACTCTTGGGTTCGGTGGTCCCGGCACGGTCAGCGGTGTCCGAGCCGTCGTGCGGCTCGGCGGGCTTCGCTGCCGTCTTGCTCGAGCCGATCGCGGCGGCACCTGGGACGCAACGCTTGGCGCTGCGGCAGGTTGCTGGGCGCGTGCAGTCCGAGTCGCTCGTGCAGGGCCCACGGGCAATTTTTCGCTCTAGTGGCTTGCCTCTGCTCCAGCCGCTACAGGAATCGTAGGTGTCGTCCTCCACGCAAAGACCGGTATTCCGACAAGTCCGCGGGCGGGGCTTGCCCGTCTTGGGGTCCTGCAGCGGCTGACAGTCGTCCTCTGCGCTGCACTGGCTCGGCTGGCACCAGGGACCGCAGTGGTCGGTCTGCTCTTCGCTGCCTGGCGGACAGGGGTCAGTCATGTGGAATACGACGTCAGCGCTCACCCCAGCGGTTGCCAAGAGGAACGTCATACAGAGCGCAACCATCAGCCCCCGGCCCATGGGACGTGGTTGTCACACTGGCACCGAGGCGGCAACATTTGCCTTCTGAGCACCTTCCGCACCAACGCTCAGGTCGGGGCTGACGACGACGGCATCCCAGAGCCCCCGCGCTGAGCTTCCTGTCCGGTTGCGTTCCGGCTCGATTGGAGGCACGCTCCCGCTTCGCTCAGGGGCTCGCCCGGGGCGCGAATCGAGGGAGGTAGCGACGAGTCATGGGATTCGGCAAAGCGGTTAAGAGCTTGTTCTGGCAATCCGAAGGTGGCGAGGCACCTGAGGCGTCTGACGCACCGGTCGAAGGGGAGGACGAAGAGTTCACCGCCGACGAGCTGGCCGCCTTCATTGGCGAAGGCACCCCTCACACGGTGCCGGCCGACGAGATCGATCCGGTCGAGGTGGGCACCATCGAGATCAGCACCTCCGACGTCGGTGCTGTGGCCATCGATTTTCAGGCCCAGTACGACGCGGCGGGGATCCCGGATACCGACGAGGTCGAGCAACTCGAGAACTTCCTCGAGCGGCTCGATCCCCAGCTGCCCCAGGCATCCAAGATTGCGGCCGCCCAGGCTTTTCTCGGAGCCATCGGGAAGGACAAACAGGCCGTCCTGGACGATGCGGCCCGGAAGATCAAGCGGGTCCACGGCGTCTTGCAGAGCAAGCAAGAAGAGACCGGTCAGACCCTGACATCTGAGCAGGCCTCCATTGACGAGCTGCAGGCCAAGATTGACGCCCACCGAGAGCGCATAGAGACGTTCAAAGGTGAGCTCGAAGGGGTGAAGAAGGCTTGCCTCGTCGAGGAGTCACGCCTGCAGGCCGCGCGGGTGTTCTTCGGCGAAGTCAACCCACCCGCCGGCGGCTGAGGCTCGTTTTCCGCAGAGCAGCAGATATTCCGCAGTGCGCAGTCATTCGGTAGAGCACAGGACTCGGTAGAGCACAGGAGCACGACAGATGGGCGTCCCAAGTCGATTCTGGAACTTCATCAAGGGCTTGTTCTGGCAGGGCCAGAAGAGTCTCGAGCAGGCCAATCCGGAGGCCGTCTATGAGATGGCGATCCGGAAGATGAAATCCAACTACCAGCAGATGCACACCGCCGTGGGTCGGCTGGCTGCCGAGCGCAATCGTTTGCGCGCACAGGTCAAGTCCAAGTCCGAGCAGCTGCAGGAGGTCGAGATAGATCTCGATGCGGCCTTAGCCGAAGCTGGGGCGGGCAATCCCGATGGTGCGGAGCTCGGTGAGGATCTGATCAACGAGAAGGACGCTCTCGAGAGCGAGATCGCCTCGGTCAAGAAGGAGCTCACCGCCTCCGAGGCGCTCGTCACCGACTACATGGGGAAGCTGCGGCGCATCGAGAGCCAGACCAAGAACATGGAGTCCAAGAAAGACTCGATGATCGCCAAGCTGCACTCGGCCAAGGCGCGCAAGGCCTTTGGCGACATGGTCTCGGGGATGAGCACCAGCGCCGAGGAATCCGCCGTCTCGGACATCGACAAGTACATCGAGGGGGTGGCAGCCCAGGCCGACATCACCGATGAGATGTCGGGGGCCACTCGCGAGGAGAAACGGCGCAAGCTACGGGCGTCGGCCCGCACCCGATCGTCCAAGTCCAAGTTCCAGGCGATGCTCGAGTCACGCCAGGGCGGGGGCGGTGGACAGAAGGCAGCGGCAGCCAAGGCGACTGAAGGGAAGGGCGGGATTGGCTGACGCCGATCGGTAGGCTCTCGAGAAGGAAAGGTCTGAGCGATGGCAGATAAAAGTGGAAAGCCCGGCCCGGCGCTGATGTTCGGCGTGCCGCTGATCATCTTGCTGGCTGCTGGTTACTTTGGATACACCATGCTGATCGCCCCGGCGCTGGAAGACGGCGATGGTCCGGCTAGCGCTGGCAGTGGCGACAAGTCCACTTCGGGCAAGAAGATGATCCGCATCGCTGGTGATCCCTGGTCGGGGTACAGCACCTTCCGTGGCGAGCCCCGGATGGCGGCCAAGCTCGCCAAGGACAATCTCGCCGTTGACTACATCGACGACGAGAAATACTACGACCAGAACGCCCGCATGGAGGCCCTGGCCGCCGGCAAGATCGATCTGGCGCTCACGACCCTCGATGCCTTCTTGCAGCACGGCATCAAGAACCTCAAAGACGGCAAGTACCCAGGCGTCATTTTGTGGAACATCGACGAGTCGAACGGCGGCGACGCCATCTTCCTCGCCAAGGGCCGCTCGAGCTTCGATGACGTCAAGGCCTCGGACAAGGTCTGTTACTCCGAGGGCACGCCGAGCGAGCACCTCTGGGATTTCGCGAGCCTCTCGTTCTCGAACCTGGGCGACAACCTGGGAACCGACAACGGCGTCGTGGCTGAGGACTGCTGGAAGAAGCTCAAGGACGGCAAGGTCCAGGTCGCGGTGTTGTGGCAGCCCTTCACGGCCATCGCCGAGAAGGACGGCTATCAGAAGGTCTTTGCCACCGGCGGCCAGGCCGACGACGTGATTGTCGATATCATCGTGGCCAATCGCGACTACGTGGTGAAGGAAAAGGACGCGATCGACAAGCTCATCCGAGCCTATTTCTCCACGATCAAGGCCTACGAGAAGGACACGGGCGGCCACGGCAAGTTCATCACCGCCGACTGCGGGCCTGACTGCAAGGGCGACGAGTCGCTCGGCAAGGCAGTGCTCGCGGGCATCGATTTCCTCACCTATGAGGAAAACGCCTGCTTGTGGTGGGGCCTGTGCGGCAAGCCCGCCAAGATGAACGCCCGGATCCGCAAGACCGGCCGCTTGCTCTCCGCCAAGGGCAAGATCGCGGCCGCCAAGCTGCCTCGGGCCGAGACGATTCTCAACGACAGCTTCCTCAAAGGGATGAAGGCCGAGCAAGACGACCAACTGCGCCTTGCCAGCGAGGTTGGGGGCGACAACACCAAGGTCGCCGAGAAGGTCAAGGTCGAGGAGAAAAAGTACGAATACGCTGCCGACGCGAAGAAGGACGAAGAGGGCAAGGACGTCGGCACGCTGAGGCTTCCCAACATCTATTTTGCTGAGGGCAGCGCGGCGCTCGACGTCAACGCCAACAGCGTCGTGGATGGCATCGGCGATCGGCTCCAGAGCTTCCCGGCTCTCTGCGTCCGTGTCTACGGTCACACCAACTCGGTGGGTCCGCCGGGGCCGAACAAGGCACTCAGCGAGCAGCGCGCCCAGTCCATCGTGAACTACCTGAAAGCGAAGGACGGCTTCGCCTTCCCGGCCTCTCGGTTCGACGTGCGGGGCTTCGGCGCCGAGCAGGTGGTCATGAAGGACGGCCGCGAGGACATGAAGGCCAGCCGCCGGACCGAGTTCAAGCTGTTCAACTGTGACGCGACGACCAAGTAGCTGAGGTGCTGTGGCGCCGCCGATCCCGACCTGGAAAGAGCGCCTGAAGGCGTGTTTTCGCTGGCGGCACCGGCTGATGCACGTCTTCGGTGCACCGGCCGCCATGGGTGCGGTCGCGGCGGTGGCGTCGGCTGCAGCGCTGAACCCCAACGCCGGCATGGCGCTTGGGGTCTTGACCGCCGGGGTGGGATCGCTCTTGGCGAGCTACTACGTCACCGCTGGGTTTGACACCAAGCTCGTCCGGCAGCTGCAAGACGAGCAACAGGCCGATGAACGGAGGCTCGAAGAGGGCGAGCTCAACCAGGCCATCGCCCAGGCCGAGCCCCAGCTCCAGGGCAGGCTGCACCGCATCATCCAATACCACGCGTCCATCGAAGCCGAGTTCGAGGGAGAGCATGATGCGGTGGAACGTATCTTGGCCAGCTCTCAGGATGATCTGGAGGCTTTGCGTGACCGGGCCGTGGCGATGGTGAAGCTCCACAGTCGGTTGCGCAACATCATCCTGCAATCTGACGGCCGCGGTCTCTACAACGAAATGGAGCGGCTCCAGAAACAGCTGCAGAGTCGGCCGGAAGGATCGGTTCGAGATGCCCTCGAGGCGGCGCTCGCCTCGACCCAGCGCACCCATGAGCAGTGGAAGGCGGCGATCGACAAGCAGAGCCAGATCGAGGCGGTGCTCACCATCATCGAGACCAACCTGCAGGAGTTCAAGCTGGCCATGGAGCTGCGCAAGGCCGATGCTGCGATGAGCTCCCACGCCACCGGTCCCGACGTGTCAGAGCTGCAGGCGCGGCTGACGGCGGCCGGGCAGGCCTGCGATGAGCTGGTCGGGCGGAAACGGGCTCGACGACGGAGGCGCGCATGAGCAAGACCGAGACCGAGCCCTATCTGCCCTGGGCCATAGAGTTACGGGAAGCCTACGAGCGTCGTGAAGCCGCGATGTTCGTGCTCCACAACAACATCGGCGATGTTTTTCCCCGAGGCGGCGAATACGTGTCGTGCCGCGAGTACCTGGAGCAGATGCTCACTGGCGGTGATTTCGTCATCATCAACTACGACGTGTCCCGGGGCATGCGCTTCCGGAAGGACGACGAAGCGCGCCAGTTCGTCGCCATGGCCAACAAGAATCGTCGCCCTGACGACCGACTGATCTCGAGTATCTACGACTTTCCCCGTCAGAGTATCCAGGCCCTGGCCTTCATCGAGGCTTTCATCGT
>JAUVCD010000109.1 GCA_030590865.1 Myxococcales bacterium
CGGCCGAGGCCAAATAGGGCCTTTGTAGTGCCTATACTCCGGTATGCCCCCACCTCATCCGGGATCGCGGAGCCGTCCGTGAATGTGAGGAAGAACTGCTTCATCCGCTTCACGGACGGGTAGCTGAAGCCCTTCCCGAAGCGTTCCGACAGCCGCGAGGCGAGGCGCTTGACGAGCTCCTCTCCGTACTCGGCGCGCTCCTTGCCCGCCTGCTCAACCTCGACAATCTCGCGCCCGATGAGCCAGTAGGCATGGACCATCGCGGTGTTCACCGTCCGCGAGACGTGGGCTCGGGCGGTCTCGATGATCTGGGAGACGCGCTCTTAGAGCGCCTCGTCGTGGGCGCCGGTGAGCTCGGTCATGCGCGACGCCTCCGTGGCCTGGCTCATACGCCAGCATGACGGCGTGTATAACTCGCTTGTGGCGGAGAATGGCACATCAGGCGGGGCACGTGGGGCCGCCGCCTGCCACGACGCTCGCAGCCCCGGCACCTGCCAGACACGTCGTCCAGCGCGAAATCGTTGGGATTCCCCCACCCTTGAGCGGAGTATTGAGACCGTGCTGAGCCCCTTGTGTGCGGTCATTCGTGCCGTGCTGTCGAGTAGGGCGATCTACAGGCCCGAGACCTTCACTGGCACTCTCGAACCGGAGTTGTTGCCGGTGCCGAGTTGGCCAGAGCCGTTGCTCCCCCAGCACCAGACCGTCTCGTCGCGCGCCACCGCGCAGCTGTGCTCGACCCCCGCCGCGACGGCGACGGCGCCGGTCAGGTCACGCACGGCCACGGGCACATGGCTGTGGGCAACGCTGCCGTTGCCGAGGTTTCCTAGGTCGTTCTTCCCCCAACACCAGACGGTTTCGTCGCGCAACAGCGCGCAGCTGTGTGCGGATCCCGCAGTGATCGCGACGGCCCCGGCGAGGTTGCTCGTAGCCACAGACGTGCCACCGCCCTCCTTGCTGCCGTCACCGAGCTGACCGAACCAATTCCACCCCCAACATCGGATGGTGTCGTCGCCCAACAGCGCACAGCTGTGATGGCCCCCCGCCGCAATGGTGACGGCATCCATGAGACCGCTCACGACCACCGGCTCGCTGCTATCGACACCGCTGCCGTTGCCGAGTTGCCCGCGCGAATTCCCCCCCCAGCATCGGACGGTGCCGTCGCGCAACAGCGCGCAGGTGTGCTCGATTCCCGCCGCGATGGCGACGGCATCCATGAGGCCGTTCACGGCCACAGGCTCGCTGCTATCGATGTCGCTGCCGGTACCGGGGTTGCCGTAGTAGGAATTGCTCCCCCAACATCGGACGGTGCCGTCACGCAACAACGCACAGCTGCGATGGCCTCCCAGCGAGATTCCGACAGCACCCGTGAGATGGCGCACCGTCACCGGCACATCGCTGTCGGTGTGGCTGCCGCTACCGAGCTGACCGTAGAAATTGAGCCCCCAACATCGGACGGTGCCGTCGCGCAACAGCGCACAGGTGTGATGGCCTCCCAGCGAGATTCCGACAGCGCCCATGAGGCCGCTGACGGCTACGGGCACATTGCTGTCGATGTCGCTGCCGTTGCCGAGCTGACCTGACTCGTTCTGGCCCCAGCAGCGAACCGTGCCGTCAAACAGCAGCGCGCAGCTCTGATCGGTTCCCGCTGCGATGACGACGGTAGCGTCGTCCAGTTCGACGACGCTACCGCAACCCAGAACCGCGCCAATGCAGCTCGAGACGACGAGCAAAGCAGCGACGCTGTTGTTGAAGTTCATGTCACCACGTTGGCTCAACTGCCAAAGTCGATGATAGCGGCCGCGTGTAGGCGTGGCCACAGCGTCGAGCTTCCGCGCAGCTAGAGCCTCGCCGAAAAGGGGTCGCCGAAGGCTCGTGCCGAGAGCCGGCGGCTGGCCGGCGGCCCTCGGTGGCGCCGACAAGCCGAGACGGGGGGGCGGCGCGGGACGATTCGAGTGGGCTGGTGGGCCAGTGTGCGCATCGTGCCAACACGGGCCCGTGGTCAGCGCGTTTGTTCGCCGTCAGCCGCTCACTCGGCCGCTCTCGCCTTGAAGGCTGCGGAAAATCGCCTCAGGCTCGGCAACTCGCCGAGCGCATGATACACGGCGATTTCGGCATGATGATAGGTCCAAAGTCCAAAGGCCTTCGTGTCGCAATTCGTCGCCACGCCGACAGCGTACATCGCGCATTCAGAGCGGCAGGCCCGCCCGCTCGTGACGCCACACCAGGCCGCCGACAGCCGCGTGCAGATCGAGCGGCGTGCCGTCCCAGCTCGGCAGCGAGGTGCGGCGATCGATCGCTCTGTCGGTGAGCTGCCGGGCGGGGTCACCCTCGACAGGCGCCGGCGTGGGGACGGCCTCAATGGGACGGCCATCCGGATCGAGGAAAGCGAGCTGTCCGTCAGCGGTACGTTCCACCTTGAAGCCGCCCTCGTGCGCTCGTTGATGGTGGAATCGACACAAGAGCAGCGTATTGTCTAGTGTCGTCTCGCCGCCCTGCGCCCAATGCTTCAGGTGGTGAGCTTCCACGAACACGTCATGGCGGCAGCCAGGCCACTGGCAATGCCGGTCGCGAATGAGCAACGCTCGGCTGAGCGCCGCGCTGACGCTGCGGCTCAGCCGCCCGATGTCGAGCACATCGCCGCGCTCGTCGGTCTTGGCCACGACCAGCCCTGCGTCGCAGGCCAAGCGCAACAACGTCTCGCCCTCGAGCGGCGTTCCGTCGTGTAGCTCGGCGCGCAAGGCGCCCTGCGACAGCTCGTCGGCACGCAGGTGGATCAGCAGCTGGCAACGCTCGGCGAGCGGGCGGCGGCGCCTCTCGTCGGGGACGGAAGATTTCTCGGGGACGCCAGGCTGCTCGCTGCTGGTGTCGCACCCATCGTCACCTTGCGTGCTCTCGCCTGCTGACAGCTCGTCGAGCCGAGCGAGCTGCGCTTCTGCCATTGCCACGGCCGCGTCGGCGAGGTTGGGCTTGCTGGAGGTGGATTGGGCTGCGCTCCTGCTCGTCGATCCAACCGCGGTTGCGTCCATCTCCCCAGCGAGCACGAGCTTGGTCTCGCGCAGCGCCTGCCACATCCGCTCAGCCTCGTCGGGCAAGAGCTTGATCTCGATGCGCACCATGCCGTCGGCCGGCACATGGCGCTTGCGCACATAACGACGCTCGTCGTCGCTCTTGCTCGGACGCAGGACCCTTCGAAGACCGCGTACCACCTTCTCCATCTGCGCCCCCGTCGCCACTTTGGCCATATCGAGCAGCAGCTCCTCGTTGTGCGCACCGGCGACACGCGTCATCGCCCGCACTTTGCTGTAGCTCAGCTCCCCGCGCGCCAGCGCCGCATCGATCTTGGGCAGCGCAGCGAGCGCGCGCGCCGCCCGCACCTTCTCGCGCGCCGCCGGCAAATCGATCCCGATGCGCCAGCTGAGCCAGTGCGCACAGCTGAGCGCGCCCTGGCGGGCCCACCCCTTCGCCTCGTCGAAGCGTCGGATGTGCGCGAGCAGCTGATGGGTCGCCGCGTCAATGCGCGCCGCCAACACCGCGATGTCGTCGGCGAGCTGGTCGACCTCCTGCCGGCTGAGCCTGGTAATGGAGTCGTCAGCGGCGCGTGCGGGGGCATTGGCGTCCTTCATAGCCAACATTATAACCACGCCCATTTCGACACCTCTGAGCACGACCTTGCGACCGCGCGCCCAGCGGTATCGTGCCTGCCCGAGCAGGCCCGTCAGCGCATTGGGAAGCAAAAATCGCTTTCGAAGTCGTCCGCACCACCGACAGCGCGGCAGCGCCGCGCTCAGCGGGGGGGAAATCCTGTCAAGGGGTCTGCTCAATTAATGCGAGAAAAGTGGCTCTCCTGTCATGACCATTGGCCAAGAGCGCAGGGATTTGCGGACCGGCTGAAGGCGGACGCCCCCGCAGCAGAGCATGGTGATGGCGATCGCCGCCTGGGCGGCATGCAAGCCGTAGGCGCGGCGTGTGATCAGACGCGCCTGGTGTTTCAGGCCTCCTCGCGGATGGCTGATGATCGACAAGCGCGCAGGTAGCCGCGGTACAGGCGAGCGTTTCGTCGTGGCAGGGCGGACAGTCGCTCGCTTTCGCTCGGCTGCAAATCCCAGGAGCTATCGAGCAGGGTCCATTGGAGCTTCTTGATGTCCCCTCGCTCGGGCCATCTCCGCGGCGGGGCCCCTGACGCGCTTGACCGCGTTGTTGCGCGCGGCGCTGCGCGCCACGTAACAGCTCAGATACCTCTTCTTCTCTCGACAAAACAATTCGCCGTCGCCGTCACCGCTGTGGTCAGCTGCGACGATGACGGATTGATTGATCGATTTGAGGATCTGAGACCCGTGGCCGGGCCCCTCACGTTCTCGAGCGCGATAGTGGCAGCAACACCGCTGCTCCACCCGGTTGGCGCCGAGCTGAAGCGGCACTCGCCGTCGATATGCAACGCGTCTCCGACCGCATCACCGAGCCGCTCTTCCAGGCCGTCCGAAAGCCCCCGAGAGGCTCATGAGGGGTGCGTTTCTGGCAGATTCCGGCCGAATCGGGGGCGACTCAGTGCGACCGAGGCACGAGATCCCCCACAAAACTCGGGGATTCTCCTTTTCGGCGAGGTTCTAGCCACAGTCGCTGAAAACGGTTCTCAAGAAGTGCGCAGCTTCGATCGCTGGACCTCACCATCGCGTCGTTCTTATCCGAGCAGAGCACGATGCCGACCGTCGGCGCTTCGTTCTCCTCGCGCCGATGACGGTCGAAGAAGTTCACGTACATCTGCATCTGCCCGAGATCCTGGTGGGTGAGCTTGCCGAGCTTGAGGTCGACGAGGACGAAGCAGCGAAGGCGGCGCCGCGCGAGGAGCCCGAGCGACCGCACCTGGTGGCCACGCCGCTCCCGCCATAGCAATTGGGCCCGCGGGCGCCCCGCGTTCTCATGGGCAGACCCATCGGCGGCCGCGACAACGTCGATCAGCTCGTGAGAAAATTCCCGATTCGATTCCCCAACCGCGGCCCCTACGTCCTCGACGGCGAGCTGCTGGAGAACAGCCGACTCGAAGTGTCCGCCGGACCAAGACTGACGGTCATGGCTCCGGGCTAAGGCAACCGCTGCGGCTGTCCGGCACAGAGCGCGGAATGCCAGGTACTCAGCAGCGGTCTCGAGGCTCCCAGTCCGCTCCAGTGACCCGGTGCGAGTCCTCGAGCTGCAGAACTGGTGCGACCCTTACCGGGAGCGCAGAGCGCTAGTAGGATGCTCGCGTTGGCCAAACCTCCCAACCACGAGACACTCTCTACACTTCGCTTTGTTGAGTTCGACGACCTCGGGCCAGAGACTCTGCTGGGCCGCTCGCGCCTCTCCACGCGCCAGGAGCTTCTGCTCGCCCCGTGTATCGAGTTTGTCGTTCTCGGCCGCAACGCTGTCACTCGGCACCGCCCCCCATTTTTCGCATAAGAGGTGATCTGGTAATTCCGGCCGAGGCCAAATAGGGCCTTTGTAGTGCCTATACTCAGCCCGCGGTGAGGCGGGCGAGGTGGCCGCGTGGGTGGAGCAGCTGCACGGCTGCGGCATGGTGGCAGAGGTCGAGGCCCGAGAGGTGCACGGGTGACGCGCGCAGCGCGTCGGGACCCGAAACCGTGAGTGAAGCGAGCGATGTTGGCACTGGCCGACAGAGTTTGCGCCATGTTGACCGGCCTCATCAAAAGGCACTCGTAGCGTCACCTGCTCGCAGGCTCGCCACCTTGTGCCGCGGCGAGCCTGCGAGCCATCGCGGCGCTGGTTGTCGCCGCCGGATTGGGGCATGCTCGAGGGCGATGAGACCGAGTCGGAGGAGGGCCTCGCGCCCGCCTGCCCTGGCGGCCCCTCACCGTTCCATCGCCACAGCCTGCCAACCAAAGCTCCCGAAGGTCGCGACCGCGACTTTCGGGAGCCTCTGGCAAACGCCTCCCTGCACTGGCCCGAGCAGTGCTACAGGGGTGTCATGGACACCCCCAAGCACGCCTTTCGAGAATACGACATTCGAGGCAATGCCGACCAAGAGCTGTCCGATAACCTGGTCACTGGTATCGGACGGGCTCTGGCCACCACCTTGCGGGCCTCGGGGGCTGGGTCGAACAAACCGGTGTCGGTCGCCGTGGCCCGGGATTGCCGGCTGTCCAGTGACCGTCTGTTCAAAGCGCTCAGCGCCGGCCTGCGAGCCTCTGGCGCCAATGTGATCGACCTGGGCGTCGGCCCAACGCCGCTGCTCTACTTTGCAGCCCATCACCTGAAGACCGACGGCGCCGCGATGATCACCGGCAGCCACAACCCGGCGGAGGACAACGGTTTCAAGTTAATGCGCGGCAAGGCCACCTTGTTCGGCTCAGATATCCAAGCACTGCAAGCCATCATCGAAAGTGACGGCTTCGCTGGTGGGCCCGAGGGAGGCTTGTCCAGCCAGAACCTGAACGACGCCTATGGCGAGGCGATCAACCAGGCCATCGAGCTGGACGGCCTGTCCACCGACCTGAAGGTGGTGGTGGATGGCGGCAATGGCTCGGCTGGGCCGCTTGGCCTCCAGGTCCTCGAGGGGCTCGGCTTCCAGCCTGACGGTTTGTTCTGTGACATGGACGGGAGCTTCCCGAATCACCACCCCGACCCGACGGTCGAGCAAAACCTCGTGGCCTTGCGGGAGCGCGTTCTGTCCACCGGTGCTCAGCTAGGCATCGCCTGGGATGGAGACGGCGACCGCATCGGAGTGATTGATGATCGAGGGGGCATCGTTTGGGGTGACAAGCTAATGGTGCTGTTTTCCCGCGCCGTGCTCGCCGAGGCCCCAGGCGCAACGATCCTAGGGGAGGTCAAATGCTCGCAGACCCTCTTCGCCGACATCCGTGCCCAGGGCGGCAAGCCGCTGGTGTGCCGGACCGGCCATTCACTGATCAAGAAGCGCATGAAGGAAGAGGGCGCACTGCTTGCCGGTGAAATGAGCGGGCACATCTTCTTTGCCGACCGGTACTTCGGCTTTGACGACGCCATCTATGCCGCGGCCCGTTTGCTCGAGCTGGTCGCCAGGGAAGGAAAGGGTCCGCGGGAGCTCCTGGCCGATCTACCGGCGACCTCGGTCACCCCCGAAATCCGCATGCCCTGTCCTGACGCGACCAAGTTCGCGGTCGTCGATCAGGTGCTCGACCACTATCGACGGACCCACGAGGTGCTCGATGTGGACGGCGCGCGGATCGACTTCGGCGATGGCGCATGGGGTCTGTGCCGGGCCTCCAACACGGGCCCGGTGCTGGTGCTGCGTTTCGAAGCAGGTAGCGACGCTCGTCGCGATGAAATTCGTGGGGAGGTCGAAGCCGTAGTCGCCAAAGCGACTGAAGAGCTCGGCGGCGGCTGATGGATACCTGGACGGTCGGACGGGTCATCGACTGGGCTGCTGGCGATCTCCGTTCGTTCAGCTCTACGTCGCCGCGGCTCGACGCCGAGCTGATGATGACGATGGTGCTGGGCTGGGATCGGGTCAAACTGATCACCCAGGCCGACCGCCCTCTAGACCAAGGCGAGCTGGCCGCTTTCCGGGAGCTGCACAAGCGACGGCGACGAGGTGAGCCGATCGCCTACCTGTCTGGACAGCGCGAGTTCTTCAGCAGGACGTTCATCGTCGACCAGCGGGTGCTCGTGCCCCGACCAGAAACTGAGCTGCTCGTCGACGTCGGTCTGCGCCGAACGCACTCGTTGAGCCTCTGTGCCAGAGTGCTGGACCTATGTACCGGCTCAGGGTGTGTCGCCATCACCCTGAAGCGGGAGCGGCCGACGACTTCGGTCATCGCCAGCGACACTTCGGAGGATGCGCTGGCCGTCGCTCAGCTAAATTGTCAGAGCCTCGGCGCGCCCGTGACCCTGGTGAGATCGGACGTTTACGCGGAGCTAGCCCCGTGGCGCGGTCGACTCGACCTGATCACCGCTAATCCGCCCTACCTGGGGGATGAAGACATGGGCGAGTTGCCCGTCGATGTCCGGGACTTCGAGCCCCCTCTCGCTTTGGCGGCAGGCCGCGATGGGTTGGACGTGATCCGGCGCATCATCGGAGGCGCGCCAGCGATGCTCGCGCCGGGAGGCGTCTTGGCCATGGAGGTGGGCGCCGGCACAGCGCGCGAGGTGGCCGCCTTGGTCGAAGGCGCGGGCTTGGACCACCTGGAAATCGACTGCGACTACAGCGGACACGAGCGCATCGTCTCGGCCCAGAAGCCCTTGAACAAATAATTAGGGACCAGGAACAGGGAATGAGAATGAAGGCTGAGAGACTCCTTCTTCGTTGAGCTCTCGGTTCCTTGTTCTTTACCAATCCACCCTTTGGGAGCTACCTTGCCCTACAGGTCACTTGAGCAGGTATCCGCATGGTTAAACGCACTCGCCGCCGATTTCGATTGAGGCGGCGAAGCCTCAACCTCAAGCGAACGCTGTTCCTGTTGCCGAACCTGATCACGCTGTCGAGCGTGTTCTGTGGGTTCTACTCGATGGTCATCTCGACCAGGGCGACGAGCGAGGACGACTACTACCGTGCCGCCTTGCTGCTGGTATTTGCCATGTTCTTCGACATGCTCGACGGCCGGGTGGCCCGCATGACGAAGACCCAGAGCGCTTTTGGGCTGCAGATTGACTCGCTCGCCGACGTGGTCTCCTTCGGAGCAGCGCCTGCGCTGCTGATCCACCACTGGACGCTTCACCAGCTGGGCGCGGTTGGCCTCGGTGTCTGTTTTGCCTACGTCGCCTGCGGCACGATCCGGCTGGCCCGGTTCAACGTTTTGGCCACTGCCCCCAGCGGTGAGCCTGCCAAACCGGGTGCCTACATCGTGGGCCTGCCGATTCCCGGCGCTGCGGGCATCCTGGTGTCGATCGTGGTGGCCAATAGCGCAGTTCAGGGTGCCATCGGCGGGCCCCGCTACGCTGCGGTCATCCTCGTCGTGATGGCCCTGCTCGCGGCGCTAATGGTCTCCAACGTTCGGTTCCGCAGCTTCAAAGACCTGAAGCTCAATGCCCGCACCGTCGCCCTGGTGGCCTTCGCCATCGGCACGAGCACGATCATCGCCACCCAGCTCAAGGCCGCCTTCGTCTTGGTCTGGCTGCTCGGGTTCTACGTCCTGATGGGCATCTTCGAGTGGTTGTGGCAGATTCCCAGACGGCTACGGGAGCGAGCTCACCAGGTCACGGCAACCGCGCAGCCGGCACACGAACCGACACCATCCAAACCACCAGAAGAATGAGCAACAGCGTTTTCTTCCCTCAAGCGACCCTCGACGTCCTGCTCGACCAGAGCCGGATCGATCTCGACGGAGATCAACTCGTGCTGACCGACGACGGCTACCGCTATTCGGTCACCGAGGCGGTGCGGATCGTCCTCGAGGAAACCGAGGGCGGCGATCCGGAACATCTCTGCGGCAAAGTCATGTCTCGCGCCGAGCTCTGCGACGACCGGGGCGCCGAGATCCTCGGTGATTCTCTCCTGATCGAGGACATGGCCTACGTCGTCGTGCCCGGTTTTGCCGGAAAACCCATTGGCGATGTCGACCCAGCTGCTAAGCCTGAGATTGAGGTCCTCCAGCTGCTCCAGGCCATCGAAGCCTGAGTGGCCCCAGGCCGTCTGGGGCCCGAGATGACGAGCCGCTCCCAGCGGTACCCCCCTGCCACCGGCCATGTCTTCCCCCTTCGGATTCGCCGTCTTTGCGATCGCCGTGGTGCTCTACGGGGTGGCCACGGCTCTTTACTACGGCGAGGTGGTAAAGGGCGGTGAGCGGCGACTGGCCCGGAGCAAGCTGCCCCCTCGGGTGCTCGCCGGTGCCGCCACGGCCCACACCGTCTACGTGGTCCATGCCAGCTTCGGGGCCCATGTCTGCCCGATTCACTCGGTCCACTTCGTCTTTTCGATCGCGTCGCTACTCGCGACTGGCGTTTATCTGGGCGCACGGCTGCGGTTCCGCATCCATGCGCTGGGGTTGGTCGTGGCGCCGACGGGCCTGATGCTCACCCTCGGGTCGTTCTTCATGGCCCAGCCGCAGCCTGGGCAACGACTTCCTGCGAGCTTCATCGGCCTCCATGTGCTGTCCAACCTCGTCGGTGAGGCCCTGTTCCTCCTGGCCTGTGGAGCGGCGGTCATGTACCTCGTCCAGGAGCGGCGGCTGAAGAAGAAGAAGCTCCTGCCACGAGGCGGGCTCCCACCCCTCGATTCACTGGACCGAGCGGCGCACCGATTTCTGGTGGCCGGATTCCCGTTCATCACCGTCGGGCTCGTCACAGGCACGGCTTGGGCCCCCCAGCTAGAGAGCGGGTCACCGGATGAGATCTTGCGTGCCCTATTCGGCTACGCCACCTGGCTGCTGATTGCCGGTGTGCTCCTGCTCCGGGTGCTGGCGGGATGGAATGGCCGCCGCGCTGCCTATGGGACCGTGGCCGGCTTCGTCTGCGCCGCGATGGTCTTGGTCATCTATCTGCTACGCCCTTTCCTCAGAGGTGGGGCAGGGTTGGGAGGCTGAACGAGTGATCGTCGTCGGCCTATCCCATCGCACAGCGCCCATCGACGCCCGGGAGCAACTTGCGATCTCAGCGGACAAGCTTCCGTCGGTGTTGCAACGGATTGTCGCGCTCGACCCAGTGGCCGAGGCGGTCGCCCTGTCGACCTGCAACCGGGTGGAGATCTATGCGGCCGCCAGTAGCCACGCTTGCGAGGGTGAAGCGGCGCGAGCCCTGACCCGCCTGGTGAGCGATGTCGGCGGGCGGGAGGTGGTGCGCCACCTTGCCGGCGCCACCGGGAGGGACGCCCTGGTGCATCTATTCCAGGTGGCGGCCTCCCTCGACTCGCTGGTGATAGGGGAGCCACAGATTCTCGGGCAGCTGAAAGAAGCCATCGCCATCGCTGAGGCGACCAAGACCATCGGTGCCGAGCTGAGCGTGGCGATGCGAAACGCGCTCCACGTCGGCAAGATGGTGCGCACTGAGACGGCTATTGGCTCAGGCCAGGTGTCGGTGCCCAGCGTGGCCGTCGACCTGGCGCGCCACATTTTCGCTGACCTCCGCGGTCATACGACCCTGCTGGTAGGCGCCGGTGAGATGGCCGAAACTGCGGCCAAGCTGCTCGCCCGCGCTGGGGCAGAGCTCTTGGTGGTCAACCGGTCCAGCGAGCGGAGCGAGCAGCTCGCCAAGCTGGTCGGCGGCCGCACCCAGCCCTGGGAGCAGCTCGACGAGGCGCTGATCGAAGCAGATATCGTCATCGCCTCGACGGCCAGTCGAAACCACGTCATCAGCTACCGGCAACTGAAGAAGATTCGGCGCAAGCGCAGGAACCGTCGCCTCTTCCTGATCGATATCGCCCTGCCTCGGGACGTCGAGCCACGAGTCCACGATCTGGACAGCGTCTACCTCTACGACATCGACGACCTGACCCACATCGTGGCCAAGTCGCTGGGCGATCGAGCCGCTGAAGCACGCCGAGCCGAGGCCATCGTGCTCGACGAGGTGGTTCGCTACGAGCAGCGGCGCTCGCAAGAACGGATGAAGCCCGTCATCGTCGCGCTGCGGGAACGCACGCGCCGTGTGCTGGAGACCGAGCTCGATCGAAGCTGCAAGGGCAAGCTCAAGCACCTGTCGGAAGCAGACCGCGCAGCGCTCGAGAAGATGCTCGAGGCCGCGGCGAACAAGCTCCTCCACGGCCCGACGATGCGACTCCGTGGACTCGCCTGTGACCATCGTGGCGTGACGGCCAAACGAGTACTCAGCGAGCTGTTCGACTTGGAGCAACTCATCGCTGAAGCCACAACGGTTGCAGCAGACGACGAGCCGGAGATCGAGGTAAGTGAGGGGGCCAGCGGCGTCGTCGCTGGCGAGCCAAGCGACGACGACCAGGTCGCCGCCGGCGCTAACGGTTGACACGATCCATCGAGATGATGCAGGCACAGGCAACACCGTGACTCCCCTGATCCTCCGCCTCGCGACTCGTCGCTCCAAGCTCGCCCTCGCTCAGGCGCGGGCCTATGTGGACACGCTGAAGGCCACCGACCCGACTCTCCAGGTCGAGGAGCTGCACATCGTCACGACAGGCGACAAGATCCAGGATCGCCCATTGCAGGACCTGGGCGGCAAGGGGCTCTTCATCAAAGAGGTCGAAGAAGCCTTGCTGGACCGACGGGCCTCTTTCGCAGTCCACTCCATCAAAGACGTGCCGGCAGAGCTGGCGCCGTCGCTGTGCCTGGCGGCCATGCCCAAGCGGGAAGACCCGCGGGACGCGCTCTTGTCCCGCGAAGGAGCGTCCCTGGCCGATCTACCTCAGGGTGCCAAGGTGGGAACCTCGAGCCTGCGGCGGCGGACGATGCTGCTCCGAGCACGCCCGGATCTCACCATCCTGCCCCTCAGAGGAAACGTCGACACCCGGCTACGCAAACTGGCAGAGGGACAGATCGATGCCATCGTGCTGGCCATGGCGGGGCTGGTCCGGCTGGGGTTGGCGGCACAGGCCACCGAGATCCTCGAGCCTGACACGTCTCTGCCCGCCGTCGGTCAAGGTGCGCTCGGCATCGAGTGCCGGGAGGACGACGAGCAGGTTCGCGCACTCTTGGCGACCACCGACGACCAGAACACTCGGATCTGCGTGACCGCCGAGCGAGCGTTCATGGCGGCAGTAGGGGGCAGCTGCCAGCTCCCAGTAGCCGCCTATGGCCAGCGGGAGGGCACCGATCTCTGGCTCCGTGGCATGTTTGCCGACGCCGATGGAAGCCATGCCCGCTTTGGTGAGCGCCGCATGCCTTGGTCCACGGACCTCACCGTGATCGCATCCCTGGGGCGAGCTCTCGGTGAAGCCCTGAAGGGCTGAGAGCAGGCGGCGCCTGATGGCCTCCCGACGCCAGCTGGCGCTCGTGCTGCACGCCCACCTGCCCTACGTGCTCGACCCGACACCCTGGAGCCCTGCCGAGGGCTGGCTGCACGAGGCGATCTGGGAGTGCTACTTGCCGCTGGTCGAGATGCTCGAAGGCTTGGACCGGGACGACGTGGGCGGATCGATCACCATCTCGATCTCACCTCCCCTGGCATCGATGCTCGCCGACCCGAGGCTAGGGCGGCGATTCGAAGGTCGCCTGAGCGCACTGATCGACCTGAACGACGCTCAACGACAGCGCATCGCAAGCCAGCCCCGATTCGACGAGGTGAACCGCCTCTATGGGCGGCGCTTGAGAGAAGCGAAGGACAGCTGGCAGCGGCACGACGCCGATCTGCTGGGCCCGCTGCGACGGCTCCACGAGCGGGGGCGCGTCGAGCTGATGACGACCGCCGCGTCTCACGCCTACTTGCCTGGCCTCAGCCCATTGAAGAACGCAGCCGCTGCGCAATTGCGGGTTGGACGGCAGAGCTTCGCGGCCCTCACCGGGGTGGACTGTGGCGGGCTTTGGGTCCCTGAATGTGGTTATGACGACACGGTCGATGCTGCCCTGTCGACCATGGGTTGCCGCTATACGGTGCTGGACGATCATGCGGTACGCTTCGCCGAGCCGCGGCAGGCGCCAGGCTCGGCCATCGTGAGCCACCGGGGCGTGGTGATCCTGCCTCGGGATCGTGAGATTTCGCACCTGGTTTGGGATCCGCGGCGGGGGTATCCCGGCCACCCGAGCTATCGCGAATTCTACCGCGATCTGGGCCTCGAGCTGCCGGCCGCGCAACTTGCCCCCTTCACCCCGGCCACGCTGACCGGGCTGAAGTATCACCGCATCACCGCAAAGAATCAGCAGCACAAGGAGCCCTACGAGCCCGAGTCTGCTCACGCCAGGGCTCGTAGGGATGCCGCCGACTTCCTGAACCGACTCGAGGCCTCCGCGGAGCGGCGTCGCGCCACAGCGCCCTTCATCGTCGCTGCCTTCGACGCTGAGCTCTTCGGCCACTGGTGGTTCGAAGGCCCCCAGTTTCTCGACCACCTGCTGCGGGGCCTTCATCGGAGCCAGACCCTCGAGGCCACCACCTTGGGCGACACCGTGGCACGGTGCCCGGAGGTGGCGACCGCCGAGCCGACCCCGAGCAGTTGGGGCCGAGGCGGCTTCGGCGCAGCCTGGGTGGGGCCCAAAACCGCCTGGCTCTGGCGGCACATTCATCATGCTCACCACCAGGTGCGGGCCGCCGTGCAGAGGGTGAGCAACGAATCGGTGACCTGCGCCCTCGCCCGGGACCAGGCGGTCCGTGAGCTGCTGCAACTACAGGCGAGCGACTGGCCCTTCATGCTCGACACGGGACAGGGAACAGCGGTGGCAACGCAACGGCTCAGCGAGCACTACCGACGGGCCATGGACCTGGCCGCGGTAGCCGCAGGGGACCGCGACGCGACCGAGGCGGAGCAGCACAGGCTGGCGGCAGCGCAGCGTCAGGCGGGATTTCTCCACGAGCTGAGCGGCGACGCCCTCTGCGCCGCCCTGGCCTGACCGGGCGGTCCGCGGCTCGACGTCACCAAGCCTGACGGGTACCTTTGATGGTGATGAAGCGTCCTTATCGATTCGCCATTCTATCCCTGATGACCATTTCGCTCGCAGCGGGCTCTTGGGCCAGCGGCTGCGCGACCCAGGTCGAACCGAGCAGCAGCAGCTCTGGCTCCAGCGGTAGCGGCGGTCAGGGTGGGGCTATCACGAGCGGCGGAGGCGGAGCCACTGCGAGCGGCGACGGCGGCGACGGTGGCTCGGCAGGGCCCTGCGCGGTCGATTGCAGCCAGATCCAGACGCCAGTGTGCCAGGTCGCTCAGTGCAACGGGCAAACGGGCCAGTGCGAGGTCGTGGCCGACATCGACGGGACAGGCTGCGACGACGGCGTGTTCTGCACCGTAGAGGACGCCTGCGCTAACGGCCTCTGCGTTGGCGGACCGGACAACGACTGCGGCATCGTGCCTGCAGAGTGCGAAGAGGTGGTCTGCAACGAGCAGAGCCAGACCTGTGCCCCCCAGGCGCAGCCGAACGGCGCGGCCTGCACGCCCACCGATCTGTGCCAAGAGGGCGCCACCTGCACCAACGGTCTGTGTACCGGCACGGCGAAGGACTGTTTCTTCCAGCCCGTCCCCGACGACTGCCACGTCTCGGAGTGCAATCCCCAGAATGGCCAGTGCGAGCCGGTCGCAGGCAACGAGGGCGATCCCTGTACCGACGTCAACGATCTGTGCACCGTCGCCAAGTCCTGCACCGCTGGGGTGTGCCTGGGCGGTGTGCCCATGAACTGCTCCCAGCTGACTCAGGACTGCGTGCTGGGCGTCTGCGACACCAACACCGGCCAGTGCACGACCCAAGCTCTCAACAATGGCGATCCTTGCGACGATCTGGATTCCTGCACGACCGGCGAGCTGTGCCAGTCCGGCAGCTGTGCCGGCGGGCAGCCGGTAACCCAGTGCATCAACAATGACGGCTGCTGTCCCTCGGGTTGCACGGTCAACAACGACCTGGATTGTGCCTGCAACCTCGGCAAGATTCGAATCACTGAGCTGTACATTGGCACCGACTATCTGGTGCTGCACAACCCCACGACCTGCGCGCTAGACCTCGATCCGATGGAGATCCTGTTCGACGATTCGACGTCCACCGACCTGACGTTTCAGCTGCCAGCTCACGTGCTCGCCGCTGGGGCCAGCGTCTATGTCGTCGAATCGAGCCCGGTGGGCACGGACATCGATACAGGCAGCAACATCATGTTCAGCTCGACTCGAGGTGGTGCCGCCATCCTCTGCGAGGGCTCGTGCTCGAACAGCGCCAACGTGGTGGATGTGGTGGCCTTCAGCGAAGGCGAGCCCCACGGCGCCCTGCCCACTGGGATCAGCTTCACCCCGGCGGGCTTGACGGGTATCAACGAGTCGACCCAGAGCTACCTGCGGGTCAACACGACGGGGACGACTCCGAATTTCTTGGCGTCCGACTGGACCCTCGGCCCAAAGACCAAACCCTGAGGGGCCACGGTGCCCCGCGGTCGTCAGTCGTCGACGACCGTCATGCTCTGGATGACATCGCCGTCGATGAGGGCATCCCAGGCGCCTGCTGCGGTGCCGATCTGAGCGTACTTTCCGTCTAAGTGCGGGTAGGCGCTGTGGGTGACGAACAACTGGCTCGAGCCGGTGTCCCTGCCGGCCAGCGCCACGCCAACCGCCAAGGGCCCGTAGCTGGTCGGTGACGTCTCGCAGGCCAGGGCGGGCCGATCTTTGGCACCGCCATAGCCATCAGCGGTCGGCGATCCAAACTGGGATACGAAGGCCGGGACCACGCGATGAACCACCATGCCATCGTAGAAACCGCTCTTGGCCAGATCGACGACCCGGGTCACAGCCACCGGCGCGAACCGGGGGTCGAGCGCGAGGGTCAGCTCGCCAGCGTCAGTCGTCAGCTTCAGCGAGACCTTGGCGGTAACCAGATGGTCGAGCTCGACGGGCAGGGGCAGCGGCTCAGGAGGCGCACAGCTCACCTTCTGCATCCCGCCCAAGAGGCTGGCCAACGCCTTGAGCGCGTGCTCTCGAGTCACCACTTGGGGGGCGCTACAAAGCGTCTGGAGCCGAGGCTTGGCCTGCTCGAGCCTGAGCGCCGCCACGGCGTCGATGACCGAAACGAGGGCCTCGAGATCCCGGGTCGCTCCCTTGCCGTCCAAGCCGGCGAGCAGCGCACTCTGTGCCTCTGGATGGATCGACGGACCCTTCTTGCCTTTCCCTCCGCCCTTCAGCTGCACCCGTTGTGGGTGGCTGGCGATGACACTCGCCGCCGCGGCCACCACCCCTGGCTCAGCCGCCGCGAGGGCCTTGGCCAGCACCTCCGGCGCCTCACGGATCTCAGGGTGCTCACCCAGCAGCTCAATCGCCGCCTGGCGAGCCCGCGGATCACCTTCAAGCGCATAGGCACGCCACGCCACCAGCCGCTTGCCCCTTATTTTAACGCCATCAACGCCGATGGCGGCCACCACGGCACGGGCGCCTATCGAGCTGGGCAGGGGATCGGTTTGTTGGGCCCCCGGCTCGACGAACAGATCGCAGCCACGCAGCAGGGGCAGCAGGTAGTTGCGCTCGGCCAGCAACTGGGCGGCTGAGCAGCGCAGCCAGGACATTCGCCGCCTGATCGAGACCGGCGCATCAGGCGGCGCATCGAGAGCGACGATGCGCTCCAAGGTGGCACGGGCGCGACCGACCGAGTCGAGGGCGCCGAGGGCGGTGAGCAGCACGCCCAGATCGGGCCCCACCAATCCGGTCGCCGCCAGCGGCGTGGTCTCGGGCACCAGCGAGGGCAACAGCTTGTGCAGTCCCCGCTGACCACGACGACCCAAACGGGACAGACCGCGCACCGCCTCGACCCGCTCGGCGGCGGTGTAGACCGTTGGGCTCGCGATGATCTCACCCAGCACGGGGAGTGCTTGTTGGTCGCACCGCGTCAGGGCGCGCACCGCAAACAGCCGAGCCGGAGTCTTCTGCGCCAGCCGCGCCTTGGCCACCTCCAAGGTGCGCTCAACCACGCTCAACGGCAGGTGCTCCACCCGTCCGAAGGGGTAGAGTGCCTCGCCCCGCGGCCCCTGGGACGCATTGCCCGCGGCGAGCTCGAGCAGAGCGACGAAGGTCTCTTCGCGCAGCTTGCGATGCTGGGTCGCCAGATCACCGAGGGCGAAGACGGCATCGCGGAAGCGGGGCCCGGGAGTGCGGACCCAACCCACCAGGATCGCCTCAGCTCGGAGGGATGCGCAGCGACCTACAGCGCGAACGATCGCGCGCTGAGCCGACAGGCCGTCGGTCGGCTCGCTTCGCTCTTTGGCTCCGTCACGGGCAGCGGTAGCAGCGACCAGAGCGCTCACGATCTCTTCCCGTTGCCCGGCGCAACTCTCACCGAGACCATAGGCCGCCCAGGC
>JAUVCD010000522.1 GCA_030590865.1 Myxococcales bacterium
GTGGGCGCAGTGGGGCACAGCGGCTTCGCTCACGACCTTCCAGGTCAGCGAACTAGTTCGTGTTCACCTCAACCCGCAGAAGCTTGCGACCGATGAACACGTAGTCGCCATGCTCGAGGGTGCGCTCTTGCTCGATGCGGACGTAGGTGCCGTTGCGGCTGTCCATGTCGGTGAGAGTGAACTTGGCACCACCGTAGTCGATGCGGCAGTGCTCACCGGACATGAACAGGTCTTCGGGGAAGTTCAGATCGGCGCCGTCCCGCCCCACAGTCATGCTGTTGCCGCTGGCGTGTACCGTCATGCCAACCGCGTCACCGCGGAAGATCTGGCATAGCCGGAACAAGCTGTCCTTGCGCGGTGAGGCGTAGAACTGGGTGCCATCGGCATCCGGCCCGTCGTCGGAGATCGGGTCGAGCTTCTCGAGTCGGAACAGCTGCTCGCCGGCGAGGAATGTGTTGCCAGGCTCAATCGGGACAGTACCGCGGATGCGGATGTACACGCCGTTGAGCGAGCCTTCGTCGCGAACGACCAGGTTTCCTTCGCGGTAGAAGAAATTGGCGTGTTTCGGTGACACGAAGGGGTCGTCGGGGAAGATGAGCTGACCTTCCCGACCCACGATGTGCTGCTCAGCCTTGAGGTGGAACGACAGTCCGTCCATGCCCTCGCCGCGAATGAGGATCAGCTTCGCCTTGGTCGGGTTCTGCATGTCCCCGAAGTAGGCGGTTCTAACCTCGCGAATGTCGGCGGGCACCGGGGTGCCGCAGCGTCCGCAGAACTTGTGTCCTGCTGGTACGGCGCTCGAGCACGAACGACAGACGAAATGCTTGGCTGGCTCCATGGGTTTCTCCTGCTGGGTGCTTGCGGGCGCGGCGGCTGCCGTTGCTGGTGCCGTTGCTGGTGCCGGTGCAAGCGGAGGTGCGGGGCGAGGCGGCTCCGGTCTAGGCGGCTCGGGCCTAGGCGGCTGGGGTCTAGGCGGCTTGAGCGCAATCGGTGCCGCTTCTGGCTGTGGTACGGCGGCTGCGGGTTGCACAGCGGCTGCGGGTTGCGCGGCGGGTGCGGGTAGCACAGCGGCTGCGGGTTGCACAGCGGCTGCGGGGCCACGCAGGGTGAGGGTAGCCTTGCACGTCGAGCACTCGCCCGCGCCGAGCGAATTGAACGCTTCGCACTTGGCGCAGACGACGCCAATTTCCTGCCTCTCACCGTCGAACAAGCTGATCTGGCCTCTCTCTGCGGGTCTTAGCACGCCTTCGGCCGCGCACCGACAGCGCTTGTATCGTCAAATGGGCCGCTTACCCCCAAGGAGAGCCTAGGCGCCACCGATGCGTGGGGCAAGCTGCCCCACCGGTCCACCACGCTGCTGCCGGACGACCCGCAGCGCCTGCCCCCAGGCTAGGTCTTCACCGGACACTGCGTCTTTGTTCAGCGCTCAGGTTGCCAGGCTATCGAATGACCGTGAACCGTCGCTTCGAGTCCCCGAAACCGTCGGCGCCCCACAGGCGGAACACGATGCGCTCTTTGCAGCTCTCCGCTGGCAGGGTCCCGAAGTCACGGGAGTCGTCATGCAGATCTCGGTTGTCGCTGAGCAGGAAGACCATGCCGGTTCCCACCTGCTTCCGCTTGTTGTTGAGCTTCTTGTGCTTGCGGGCCGTACCGCGGTAGTGCCAGCCGCTCCCCATGTCGATCCGCGCGCACTGCATCTCGAGCTCGGTGCCCGAGTCAGGATGCTTGACGTAGAAATAGGGCTCGGTGCAGGCGTCGGAGGCGTTGTAGCGCTTGTTGTTCACTTGCAACGATCGCCCCGACACCTCGACCGTGTCCCCTTCTTCGCCGGCGATGCGTCCGATGATCCACCGCCCGGCGTCCTCCGGGTCAGGACACCGCACCAGATCGCCGAACCCTGGTGTGCCTCGGGTCAAGACCAACACCGTGTCGCCCCCTGACAGCGAGGGTTCGATGGAGGTGGCCAGGAAGGGTTCAGTTTCGTAGTCCGGCAGAACCCAAGACTCGAAGAGCAGCAGCCGGGCGATGACGCACAGCACGATGAAGCCGCCCACCGCCCACAACATGAATCGTAGCGCTTTAGCCATTCAGTCCTAGAGTACGAATCGTTCGATGAAATTGACAACTTCGCAGGTTCTGGACACCGATTCGTGCGTTCTCTGGGGCCAGGCCGTCGTCGGCGGAGCTCAAATGTCGCGAAGGTCAGGTGAGCGGTCGACCACGTCGTCGAAGGCAGCAACGAGCCGCCGCTCGAGGTAGCTCGGCAGGGTTGCGCCGCCGACCAAGAGCGTGTCGATCCAGCGGGTGAACTCGTCTCGAAGATCTTCTACTCCCTCTGGAAGCAGCAGCTTCTGAGGCTGAGTTGAGGGGTAGAAGGCCTTCAGTACGGTCGTGTCGATGGCCACTCGCACTCGCTGCGCTTCGCTCTCTTGCACGCGCAACGTCCCTGTGGTCCGCACATTGGCGAAGTAGCGGTCGAGCAAGAGTCCAAGGGCGAAAACCTCCAAGGCGCTCGCCCCCACGGCCAGTGGCGCCAGCGGACCGATGCGTCGCAACAACCGTCGGGTGACCATTTCGATAGCCTTTCGAAGCACCGCACGCACCTTGTCTTGAGAGACAGGCTTGGCCAGCATCGCCCGGGCATCGGCTGACAGGCTCAAGCCGTGACGACTGGCGGTCTCGTGGGCGATCGCGCCGCGCACGTGGGCCAAGACCCGATCCGGCAGGATCGGCAGTGGGATGGCGCCAGTGACCAGCGACAATCCCGTCAGTACGGCAAGCCGACCGGGCACGGGCGCCCGTCCCATGGGCCGCGCCCCTCCGCTCGAGGACTGAGAGCTGCTGTTGTTCGACCTGCGGGTATCGTCGTCAGACATGGCCTTGGCATATCACGGACCCGCTGCAGCGCGATCTGCTCGCTGTCTCAGAGCAGCGGTATGCAGGATGTTACGGCGGCCCGTGCCTGAGCCGCGGCGGCGAGCACGTCGCTCGGTCCACGACCTTTCGGCAGGCTCAGGGAGAAATGCTCGGGACCGCCGTGCAGCTCGAGACCCTGTTCGGCCAGGGTCCGGCGCAGCGCCGCGGCGCCTCGTTTCACCGTGATCTCGTAGATTGCTGCGTTATCGAAGAGTGTCGCAGGCTCGGCGACGAGGATCAGCTCGCCGCCTCGAAACACGCAGATGTCGGTGGCTGTCCGGGCCAAATGAGCGGCTGGGCTACGGGGGCTCAGCTGGGGCATCGAAAGGACCACGGCGCGCCCAACAGCTGCTTGGGCCATCACGGCCATCACTGCCGTCACGTCGCTTTCGTCCAGATTGGCGAGCGGGTCCTCCAGCACAATCACAGACGGATTGGCGACGATGGCCAGGGTCACGGCTAAGGCGCGACGCTCGTGGCGAGCTAGGGCCTTGAGTCGCCGGCGCCTCAGGTCAGTCTGCCCCAGACGCTCGAGTGCTGCTAGGGCAAGCGCCTTGGCCTGGCGGCGGGGTGCGCCCCCGAGGCGCGCACCCCAGGTCAGGTACTCCTGCACGGTCCACCGAAGCGGCATCGGCGGATCGAGGGGCGCGACACCGCACAGTCCGACATGCTCACGTGCTGCCACATCGGCGCCGGCCACCCTCAGCGAGCCGCTCACGACCCGAGCGACGGGGCTTGCGGTGGTCTCATCGTCTCCTCCAGGAGAGCCGATGATGGCGGCGACCAGCGCGTCGGCGCTCCCGACCAGCAATACTCGGTCGCCTCGCGTCCTCAGCGACAAACCAGCCATCATGGTGCTGTCGCCGATGGCGATGCGCGCGTCCTCGGCTTCGATGGTTGGGTTGTTCCGCCCGGTGCCCTGTGTCTGATTCGCTCCGGCGGGGTCGGCAGTCTCCTTCATCGGATCGCCTAGGGCTGGTCGACCATGACCTCGACTCTGGCCAAGGGCTTGTAGGGCTCGTAAAGGACGAAGGGCACCAGAGCCCGAGCTACCGCCATCAGTGGTGGCGGTACCCAGGCGATCGCCTCGTCGCCCTTCAGCGACGGCACGCCGGCTGCCGTCAGAACCACGTCGAGCAGCGTCGATTCCTCTTTGGGCAGCTCGATGATCGGGGTGTCCGCCGACAGGTCAGCGAGCTCGCGAGCTCGCTCGAGGGCTTGACGTAGACCGCCGATGCGATCCACCAGGCCGCGCTTTTTCGCCTGGTCTCCAGTCCACACGTGCCCTTGCGCCACCGCGTGCACCTCGGCTACCGACAGTTTCCGGCCCGCGGCCACTCGCCCCACGAACAGGTCGTAGAACTGCTTCACTTTCTTGGCCAGCTCGACGTGCTCTTGGTCCGTGAAGGGGCGAAATAGCGACTCGGCGTCAGCTCGGGGCGCCGTGCGCAGGCTCTGGGTCTTGACCCCCAGCTTGTCCAACAAGCCGACGACATCCACCTTGCCGTAGAAGATGCCGATCGAGCCGGTCAGCGTCGAGCGGTTGGCCAGAATCTCGTTACCTGCCACCGCGGCGTAGTACCCGCCGCTGGCTGCCATGGTGCCCATGGATACGACTAGGGGCTTGGCCTTGGCGGTGAGCATGGCTTCCCGGAGGATTACGTCAGCCGCCAATGACGAGCCACCGCCGGTCTCTATGCGGAACACCACGGCCTTCACCGTCGGATCTTCTCGGGCTGTCTTGAGAGCCTTGGCGATGGTGTAGGAGCCGGCCAGCTTGAGCCCGATGAGCGGGATCTTCTGGCTCTGGCCGTCGACCATGTTGCCGTGCAAGTAGATCAAGGCGATCTTTGGAGGGGCCCGCCAATATTTGGGAGCCACCGTGGGGAGATCGAGATCGACGACCCGTACCCGGTGTCCGATTGCCTCCTCGACGAACCGCTCGATCTCGTCTTCGTAAACCAACGCATCGACCAGGCCAGCGTCGCGGGCTTCTGGTGCGATGAAGGGCCCCTTGGCGATGTTGCGCCGGGCGGTCTCGACGCCCAATGCGCGTCCTCGGCTCACCTGGTCGAGGTAGACCGTCTCCACGGCCTTGAGCAGGGCTCGTCGATCAGCTCGTCCGATCTCACTGGGTCCTTCGTTGAGCTGTTCCGGCGCCAGCTTGTGGGCTCCGATGCGTACGAAGTCAGCGCGCACGCCGAGCTTCTTGAGCAGGCCGCCAAAGAACAGGTAGCGGGTCGACAAACCCGCAAACCGGATTCCTCCAGCCGGGTTGATGGCGACTCGGTCAGCCTCGGAGCAGACATAGAGCGCACGGGCCCCGGCGTCCTCGAGATGGCAGAGCACCTTCTTGCCTTGCGTCTTGAGCAACCGCAGCGCGTCGACCAGCTCCTCGGCGTGGGCCAGGCTGTCGGCCGGTTTGGCTCGCAGCTCGAGCAACACGCCGGCAACCTGGTCGTCGTCGGCCAGGCGCCACAGGGTTCGCAGGAGTCGCACGTGTTGGCGGACGTTGGGCGTTGATTCGAAGCGCAGACGCAACACCCGCGCGGTCATCGGAACCTGCGGGGTGTCGACGAAGGAGCGCAGCGCGGCGCCGAACACCATTCCCGTTCCGTCACGCCGAATGGCGTTGCCGAAGACCGCACCGCCGGTCACCTGAAGGTGGTCGAAGTTGATGTCCAGCGCAGCGGTGGCCACCATTTGGGTGTCCGATGGATCGAGCAGCTGTCCGCCCACTCGCAGTCGCCCGAGGTTGGGGATGGCGACAGCGACGTTGGCGCCAGGCACCCAGCGGTCCACGCCGCTGCGGTATGAGCCCTCGCCACCGATCTCCAGCAGCGGCCGTCCCATGATCGGCCGGAACGCTATGCCCATGTCGACGCTCGGCTCGATGGTCGTGTCGCCCCGCTCGTTGACTGGCGTGTTCCAGTCCCGGGCGACTACGGCGGCTGTGAAAAAGCGGTTCGGGCGCACGGTGAGCCCGGTGGTCGCCGAGAAGTGGCCATCCAGATGGGGCTCGTCGGCGTGGGCCCAGGCCATGGTGACGCCCAAGGCGGCAAACTCGCCGAGCCGTACGGCGTTGCCCCAACGCACCCAGTCGTAGTGATGTCCCTGTCCGAAGTGGGCATAGGGGGGAGGTGACGACGGTGTGGGATTCATCCAGTCGATCCGCAGCCCGCTGGCGAGCACCCAGAACGGGACCGCGAGATCGAGGGCGTAGCCCCGATTGGGGACCGGCGAGTCATCACCGGTGTGGACCATGGTGAAGCGAGCTTCCGCGCCAGGCAGAAAGGCGAGGTTGGCCGGGTTGAGGTAGACCGCTGACGCGTCATCGGTCGATGCGAGCCCCTTGGCCGGGGTCGCCACTCCGTCAGACATGCGAGGCGGAACCTGCTGCCCGTGGGCGGGCATGGAACCAAGGGAGATGCTAGCCGCTACGACGAGAGGAGCGGTCAGCAGCCACGATCGGGGCGTCGGATGTAGGCGAATCATGGGGCGTCCTTCATAGCATCGGCGCTGGCCGCCGTCCGCCATGGCCAACCTGGGTCGCCTTGACGGTGGCGACTGTGGGACCTGAGCTTCGGCCCATCCTGAGCTGATGAGGTTGCTCCCTGTGGCGAAGGTCCGTGGGGCGACATCCCCGTGGAGGGCACGACCCAGTACGTGGATGGATCTCACCTTGGGGGCAGCGACGGCTCGCCGGCCAGCCCCTGGACGACCGTGGGCGAGGCGGTGGCGGTCGCAGCACCGGGTGTCACCGTGGCCATCGCCGCAGGGGGTTACACCGAGGACGTTCGGGTCGAGTTCGGCGATCTTGGGGGCAATCTGTGTGCCTGCGGCGGACAGGAGCCGGGAGTTTGCAAGGTCGAGTCAGCAGGCTTGGTGCCTCCCAATGCCCTCGAGTGACGACCCGCCCAGCCCCAGTTTCGTGGCAGCCCGGGCGAGTCGCCTTCGCTGAGCCAGTTCCCGCGCGTCCTCTGCTGATACCGACTGAGCTCGGACGATTGAGCGCATTGGCCACAACGATCCCTCATGGCCGCGCCAGAT
>JAUVCD010000159.1 GCA_030590865.1 Myxococcales bacterium
ATCACGCTGCGCGCCGAGGCCACCGCCGAGGTGCAAGCCTGTCCCTACCGCTTACAAGGCTCCCAGCCGATCCCGCTGTGGCGTGAGGAGACCCACGCCATGGCCGAGCATTTCTTCCGCCGCTTGGGCTGGATCAGCAAACACGTCGCCGGGTCGGACATCGGCGCAATCGGCGCAGATGGCTGCGCGCCGGTGCAACCTCCGAGCGAACCGGTAGCTGGGGCCATTCCCTGAGCCCCGGTCGGCGCTGAGCGCTGCGGGAGGCAGCAGAGTGGGCCCAATATACTCAGTATAAAAGACCCGATGCCTCAGTGGAACGGGCTGTTCTGGAAGCGCTTGGCAAGCTCGTCGAGCGCCGCGCGGGCTGATCCAGAAGCGCCCGACTTGGCCGCCTCAATCATGGCCAGCGTGTCGGGATGGTCCACCACCAGGATGGCCTTAGTGAGCATCCGGCGGACCTTCTTGCCGTAGGTCGGAAAGGCACCCACGAGCGATTCGGCCGCAATCAACCGCACGGCGTCTGCCTCGTCGGTATGCCGGGCCGTCGGTGTCTTCCATGCCCAGGCCGAGCCGACCCGAGCCAGAGACCGGGCCAGCACCGTGGCGACCGCAACGTCAGGACCCTGATCGAGCACCTCGGCCAGCCGCTGGGCCACGACCGTACGCCGGCAATGGCTCATGCCGGACAGGATGGCGAGCTGCTTGTCACCGGTCACCTTCGACAGGGCAATGAGCTTGGCGGCCGCCCGATCGGTGTGAAGCTTGCCGTAGGCCCCGGCGGCGGCTTGCACGATCAGGGCGTCGGTGGGCCCCTGCTCGAGGACCGCGCGCAGCACCGGCTCGGCCCGTGGGTCCCGCCGCTTGCCCACCGCCTCCACGAGGCTCGCTTGCCAGCCGCGCCAGGCGGCGCTCGACACACCACTGCGCTTGCTTCCCTTCACCGCCAGCCGCTCGAGCATCGGGATCAGTGCCTCAGGGCCGAGGGCGTGCAGCACCGGTGTGATCACCGGATAGGGGCCGCGCTTGCGAGCATCCATGTCCGGCAGCGCGGCGCGCAACTCGGCGAGCTTGTTGAAGGCCGACCGGTTGGCGACTCGGGCACGCTTGACGCGAGCTTGAAGCTCTTCGCGATGCTTCTTCGAGAGATCGCTCGGCCCAATCAAGAGACCATCGGCAGAGGCCACCGACACGAAGGACAGGGACCCGAAGACTACCGACAGAAAGAATACGACGAGGGCTCGCTGGCTCATTGGGCACTCTCCCACCAGTTGGCGTTGTTCGGAATCTCTCGAGTCGTGTTGGACCCGCAATGCACCTCACCGTCCAAGCGGTGGTACAGGTCCCAGTCCTCAATCCAGCGAGTCGTGATGTTGAGCTGGCTGAGATTCTGCTCGGTCTGGGACTTGAAGAGGTCTTGCCCGTTGATGTTCGGGCCATAGGGCTCAGGCGCGCCGTAGTCATCGTTGGACAGAGCGATGCCATTGGCAATGCCTGGCACGTAAGCCACGATCCAGTTGTATTGCTCCCACCAGACGCTCGGCACCGAGACGAAGTCGTTATCCGTGATGCCCGTGGCCGCCTTGAGCGCCGTCTTTTGGTCGTTGATCTCAGCCAGTGCCCAGTTGTTGGCGTCCGCCAGATCCTGGTCACCCACCACGGCTGCGATGGTGGTCTGAGCCGAAACGCTACCCTGCCAGTACTGGCCAACGAACATTGGTGTGCTGCCGTAGCCATTGTTGTAGGCGTTCACCAAGCCGTTCCAGCCAGCCAGGGTGTCGGCCAAGATCACCCGCCACCCATGAGTGCCCGAGCCGTGGGGCATATAGCTGAAGGTCTCGTCGATGTGACCGACGAGCAGCCACGAGGTATCAATGAGCACCAGATCCTGGACCCCTTCGCCGTTGCTGCTGTCCATGCCCTGGGCGGCGATCATCAGGTCGAAGGCCTGGTCGGGATAGTAGCTCGGGTCGCTTCCCCGAATGACTCGACCCATGGGCCAGCTCTTTCCGCCGTAGCTGTGAGGCGGCAGGGTCTCGGTGTTGCCGAAGGAGTTGAGGCTGTCCATGCCGTCCGAGTGGTTCGGGTCGTACTCGACAGCTCCGGCGACGTCCGGACCGCGCAGGTCGGTGAACACCACTCGACCGGCTGATCGCAGCGTGCCGCTGGTGTAGTTGGCTGATCGGAAGTTCACGTGGATGACGTGAGCACCGCCAGATGCGGGCATGGACATGTAGGCGGTCTCGAAGAAGTCCTGGGTCCACTGGTCGCTGATGCCGCTCAATTCGTAGAGCGGATTGGCCACCCCCGCTGCGGTCATCGCCTGGGACAAATCGTTCCGGAAGGCCACCGAGGCCGTCGAGTTGAGCGCCGTGGCGTACAAGGTCTCTGCTTCGTCGAGATGATGCCGGAACAGCACCGGCGCGACCCGCAGCTTGACCGTATCCGTACCATCGGGCAGCGGCCCATTCGGGCCGGTGCCGGCGTCCACATCGAAGGTGACGGTGACATAGCCGTCCCACAGGGTGTCATCTCGGACGAAGTCGGTCGCCTCGATGGCAAGCTCGACGCCGGCCTGCAGCTCTGCGGCGCTCAAGGTGCTGCCCGAAGCGTAGAGCTGAAAGGTGCCGTTGTTGTTCTTGAAGAGCCTGACCATGCCCGAAGGGGCGCCAGCCACCGTCACGCTGCCGCTCGCGTCGCCCGGTGCCTCGGTCCAGGGGACGGTCTCGAGCCGCGCCATGTCGAGCAGATCGCTCGTCCCATTGACGACGGTGTCCGCCCCGTCGTTGCAAGCGGCCAAGGCCGCATCGGTGCCCGAGGTGGAGCAGGCGCTCTGGTCGTCGTCGATGTTGGCGAGGAAGATGGCACCGTGGCTGCCATCCCAGGTCTGCTCGTTGGCATCCTCGGTGGAATCGCTGAGATCGACCACACCGTTGCGGTTCACATCGGCGCGGATATCGATGATCGGATCGCCCACGGTACACGGCGGTGTCTGGCCATCGCAGTCCTCGTCCTGGGGCGTGGCGCAGTCTTCCGACCCTGGGGTGACTTCACCCTGACAGGGCCCATAGCCATCGCCGCTAGAGTTGCAAATCTGCTGTCCACCGTGGCAAATCCCCACGTCCTCAGTGACCGGCGGACCCGAGTAGCAGTCGATGGTGGTGCCTGGATCGCAAGCGCAATCTGGCCCGCTTTCGTTGGTCTGGCCGTTACAGTCGTCGTCTCCCGGAGTGGCACAGATTTCCTGGGTCGGCAGCACCTGGCCTTCGCAGGGGCCCCAGCTCTGGCCGTCAGGCAGACAGGTCACCAGGCCGCCGACGCAAAGGCCCACCCCCTCAGTTCCGATGGGGCCTTCGTAGCAAGCCTGCTGGAGCCCGGGCTGACATCCCGCTGCGCCGCCTGACCCGCTGCTGCTGCTGCTGCTGCTCCCGTCGTCGTCATCTCCGACGTCGTCGTCAGAGCCACAAGACACCACCGCCCATCCGCCGAGCGCGAGAGCCGCGAGCCACCACGTCAATGTCATCCGCATGGGCTACCATTTCGACCAGGGTGGAGAACCAACCGTTCCGCCGCTGCCAGAACCGACGCGGCAGTTGGCTCTCTCTGATCGGCGCCCCCACGATCAGAACGACGGAGTATACGCGCATTGGCCCTATATTTCACCTACATTTGCACACATTGCCCCCGTGTTTGCCCATCGACCGGTGAGTGGGCGAGGGCCGTCGTGCGTGCCCGCTGGCACCCAGACTCGACCCGCTTCGGCCGGCCGCGGCAAAGGCCCCGGTTGGAGAGCCCGGTGATCTAGGGCTTCGCGCAACCAGGCAGAGTCGTCTAAGCTGGCCCCTGGAGACCCGTCTTGAAGTACCTCTACGGTGACGGAACGGCGTCGCCCCTCGACATCAACTACGTCGAGTTCTTGCGCGACGTTCTCGACTTCTCGGTGACCATGTTGATGGCCGCCGACGTGGTCACCAAATATCGGCGCAAAGCCGACGAGCGGGACAATCAGGCCGCCGGCGAGCTGCGCCAGCTGCGCACCCTCGACAAGCGAGTCAACGAGGCCTTGGACGACATGACCGGGCTTGAGCAAGCCCCCATGACGGAAAACAGCATCTCGGTCATTCGCGCTGCCGGGCTGCGTGAAGTGCGCCGCACCGAGCACGAGGTACAAGAAACGCTCACCATCGAGCGGGAGGAGGTCAATCGGGCCATCGCCACAGAGCGAGCACGAAACCACAAGCGCCTCGAGACCCTGTTGCTTCGCCACGATCTCCCGAACAGCGACCAGTGGGTCAACGTGAAGCTCGGTGCCGACAACCAATACGAGGCCACCCTCGAAGGACGGTCCACCACCGAGGTGACCTGGGTCATCGAGCTCGACATCCCCACCGACCACCTGTTCGGCGACCTGGTGAGGCTCGACCGCATCAGGCCCCAACTGTCCATCCAGGTGCCCGAGGAAGCAGGCTGGGTGCGCAAACGAGTGAAGCTCTCGGCCTACAAGTTGAGCAACAAATACGTCGTCGCCATCACCCAACGCAGCGCAAACGGCAGGATCAAGCTCCGAACGGCACCCCAAGACAGCGACGTGGGCCTGGACATCACCTTTGGCGCGCAGGGCCAGTTGATCTCCCTAGCCCGGCTCACCAAGGATGGCGCTGCGCTACCGTTCGAGCCAGAGCGTGAAGACCGCAACCTACTCGAGGGTCTGTGGCAAGAGCTGTCACGGGCAGCCCAGCAGCTCGCCGGCCAGCGCCGCGCCTTGGGCGAGGCGCGGCTAGACGACACACCGCTGGAAGAGCACACCAATCCGGTCAGCCTGGTCAAGCGCCTGGTCGCCGAGATTGCCCCGGTGGTCCGCGAAATTTCCAGCCGCTCCTTGTCCCCTGGCGAGCTGGTGCTCAAGCGGGTGCTCGGCGATGACCGGCGCGAGGAAGTCTTCGTCTCGAAGGGCGACCTGCTGGAGAAACTCGCGCCCCTGTCGGCGCGAATGCGGCGGCTGTTCGATCCCCTCGGGCTCGTGGAGTCGTCCCCACCACGCTCCCAGCCTGCAATGGCCGATCCCGAGGACCCCGAAGACCTGGCAGACACCGCGCGGCGCCCCCCCCCTTCAACCAAAGCCCCACCGCCGCCGCGAAGACGGCCCAAGAAGCCCCCGGCGAGCGTCAGGGAAGCAGATCGGCCCGATGGTGACAGCGTCGAAGTGGCGCTCGACGAGCTCGAGTAGTCACCACAGGGCGCTATCAGGAGGTCTGTTGTCTGACGTCAGAGCCCGTGGCTTCGAGCGGCGCACGACCGTGCCGGCAGCGCTCGCCATCCTGGCGCGACGAACTGCCCCGCTCGACGCCGAGACCGTGCCGATAGAGCAGGCGGCGGGCCGCGTGGCCGCCGCAGATGTACGAGCCCGAATCGCTGTGCCCCATTTCGCCCGCTCCATGATGGACGGCTACGCAGTGGTCGCGGAGGCCACCCTCGGGGCGAGCCCCTACCATCCACAGCCCCATCAGATCATCGGCACCGCCCGCCCAGGTCGCCCCGCCCAGCTCGCTGGGCCAGTCGAGCCAGGGCAGGCCGTGAACATCACCACCGGGGCTCCCATGCCTGCCGGAGCCGACGCAGTAGTGATGGTCGAACGCACCGAGCCCATGAGCGCTACCCGCGATGGTGCGGGCGCGGTGGCGGTGACCGCACCGGTGAGCCCAGGCAAACACGTCGGCACCATCGGCGAGGACATCGAAAGTGGCAGCGTCGTGATCGCCAAGGGTCGGCGCATCAGACCTCAGGATGCAGGCGTCGCAGCCAGCGCAGGCATCGGCGCCCTCGAGATGGTTCGACGGCCACTGGTGCGGATCATGATCACTGGTGACGAGCTGCTCGCCCCAGGGCAGCTGCCGACAGGCCCGCACATCGTCGACAGCAACAGCCTGGTCCTCGCCGCACTGATCGATCGGGATGGCGGCGTGGTCGAGACAATTGATCGCACCCCCGACGATCCGGCTGCAGTGCGCGAGTCGATGACCACAGGAACGGCGGACGTGGTCCTCGTCTCAGGCGGCTCCTCAGTGGGCCCGGAGGATCATGCCCCAGTCATTCTCGCCGAGGTCGGACAGGTTGCCGTGCACGGCGTGGCGATGCGACCCGCGAGCCCGGCCGGGTTCGGCTTCATCCCCGACGGCGCGTCGCGGGAGCGGATCGTGTTCCTGCTCCCTGGCAACCCGGTCTCGTGCCTCTGCGCCTACGAGTTCTTCGCCGGCCCCACGATCCGGACCCTTGGGGGACGCTCGCGCCACTGGCCCCACCTGCGGCGGCACGTCCGGGCGGCCAGCAAGCTGGTGTCGGTGCTCGGCCGCACCGACTACATGCGGGTCATCTTGAGCGACGACGGAGTCCATCCACTGATGACGAGCGGCGCCTCCATCTTGTCGTCGACCACCCGGGCCGACGGCGCGATCATCGTGCCTGACGAGCACGAAGGCCATGCTGCCGGTGAGCTCGTCGAGGTCCTACTCTACGGGGACCAAGAGCCATGAAACAGCGACAGTTCCTGCACACCGTCGAGCGTGATGAGGCCGAGCGCCGCTTCCGCGAAGCGCTCGGCGAGCTCGCCGAGCCAGACCCCGAGGTCCTGCCCATCGACCAGGCCCTCGGGCGGGTGCTGGCCGCTGACGTGTCCAGCCCCATTGACGTGCCAGGCTTTGACCGATCCAACATGGATGGCTGGGCCGTGCACGCCGCCGACACCCATGGGGCCAACGAGCACCAGCCCAAGCGACTGAAGCGAGCATCCCAGGCAGTCACCATGGGCGCCATCCCGCAGGCGGAGCTCCACCCAGGTGAGGCGATGGCCATCCCGACCGGCGGCCCGGTCCCGCGGGGAGCCGATGGGGTAGTGATGGTCGAAGACACTGAGCTCATCGACGACCAGCGAGTAGAGATACGCCGGGCGGTCACTGCCGGCAGCCACATCACCTTTGCCGGGACGGACATCGCCCGTGGTGAGACCGTGCTGCGCCGCGGTGCCGAGCTCACCTCCCGAGAGCTTGGTGTGCTCGCCGCACTGGGCCTGTCCGAGGTGGCGCTGCGCGGCCAGCCCCAGGTTGCCATTCTGTCCACCGGTGACGAGCTGGTGGCTTTGGGCGAGGCCATCTCGGCAGGACAGGTCTACGACTCGAACGCGGCAATTCTGGCCGCGGCGGTGCGGGAGCAAGGCGGTGTCCCGCACCAGCTGGGCATCGCGCCTGACGACGTCGCCCAGCTGAGCGACATCCTGGCCAGAGCCATCGCCGAGCACGACGTGGTGCTCCTGAGCGGCGGCACCTCGAAGGGCCCAGGCGACGTGAACGGGCAAGCCCTGCAAGCCATCGTCGAGCCGCCAGGCATCGTGGTCCACGGCGTGGCCCTCAAGCCAGGCAAACCGTTGTGCCTGGCGGTGAGCGGCAAGACCCCAGTGGTCATTTTGCCCGGCTTCCCCACCTCGGCCATCTTCACCTTCCACGAATTCGTCGCACCGCTGATTCGCGAGCTAGCCGGACGGCGCGCTACCGCTGAGACCACCGTCACCGCCAAGCTGCCGATCCGCTTTCGCTCCGCGCCGGGCCGCACCGAATACTCGCTAGTGCATCTAGTGACCGACGAGCACGGCGAGCTGCTCGCCTACCCCATCGGGAAGGGCTCAGGCTCAGTCACCACTTGGAGTCACGCCGACGGTTTCTTCGCCGTCCCGCGGCACGTCGAGCAGCTCGCAGCGGGAACCGAGGTCGTCGTCCGTCCCACCGGGGGCGCCCGTCCCAGGCAGCCTGATCTGGTGGTCATCGGAAGCCACTGCGTCGGGCTCGACGTCTTGATCGGCTTGCTCGCCGAGCAAGGCTTGGAGAGCAAGGTGGTGGCGGTCGGTAGCGAGGCGGGCTTACTGGCCGCCGAGCGGGGCGCCTGCGACGTGGCGGGCATTCATCTGCTCGACCCGGATACACAGACCTACAACCGACCGTTCATCAAGGAAGGAGTCGAGCTGATCGAGGGCTACGGCCGACTGCAGGGCGTAGTGCACCGAAGCGGCGACCGGCGATTCGAGGGCAAGGACGCCACCACGGCCGTCAGCGAGGCGATCGGGCTGCCGGGCATCACCATGATCAACCGCAACCGCGGCAGCGGAACCCGCGCCCTCTACGACCAACTGCTCGGCGACGCCCGACCGGCCGGTCACAGCGTGCAAGCCTCGTCCCACCACGCAGTGGCCGCAGCGGTCGAGCAAGGGCGGGCCGACTTCGGCATCGCCATCGACGTGGTGACTCGCGGCCGACAGCTGGGATTCCTGCCCCTTACCGACGAACGGTATGACTTCGCAGTCCCCCGAGGCAGGCTTGGACGGCCGGCCGTGGCGGCTTTCGTCAAGCTGCTCGGCGACCCACGAACCCACCAGTTGCTGGCGGCGCGGGGATTTACGCGGTGAGCGATCCGCCACCGTCTGTCCCCGACGGTTCCGGCTCGGCCCGTGGCCGACCTACCGGTGACCCCATCAATGCTCTCGGTGCCGTGGTGCTCTGCGGTGGCCGCAGCCGGCGAATGGGACAGGACAAGGCCTCGCTCCCCTTCGGCTCCGAAACGCTGCTCGGCCGCGTAGTTCGCCTCGTCAGCGAAGTGGCAGGACCGGTCGTAGTGGTGGCCGCACCAGAGCAGCAGCTCCCCCAGCTGCCAGCGAAAGTCATCGTCGCCCGGGACCCGGTCGCCGGACGGGGACCGCTCCAAGGCGTCGCCGTCGGCCTCGCGGCCTTGGCCTCCGAGGTCCGCTACGCCTTCGTCTCCCCCACCGATGCTCCTCTGCTGGCCCCCGCCTTCGTCCGACGGATGGGTCAGCTGTGCGATGGATATGACGTAGCCGTGCCGCAGATCGACGGGCGCACCCAGGTGCTCGCCGCGGTGTATCGCACCGCGCTACACGAGCTCGCCAGCGCGCTGCTGCGGGACCAGCAGCAACGGCTCGTCGCGCTCGTCGAACAGGTGGATGCGCACTCTGTCGACCGTCAGTCACTGCTCGCCGATGAAGGGCTGCGCACCGCCGACCCGCAGCTCGACAGCTTGCTCAACCTCAACACCTGGCAGGACTACGAAGCAGCACTCGCCCGCGCTGGTCTTGCCCGCCGCTGAACGTAGCGGAGACTGGCCGCATCACACAGTGCTATGATCTTCGGTGCAGCGTTGTGCCTAACGGGAGGACCGGATGAGACGAGTAGTCGGCTTGAGCTTAATCGCGATGATGATTCTGTGCTGGCAGCTTTCCTGCTCTGCCGGCAATGACGGCGACGACGGCACCGGCGCCAGCTCGTCCGGCACCGGCGCCAGCTCGTCCGGTACCGGCGCCAGCTCATCGGGCACCGGTGGCGACCTCAATCTCGACGCCGGCAACCCAGACGCCACCGAGAGCTTCGGCTGTAGCGCCGACCTCCAGTACGTCATCGACGGCAATGGCGTCATCCTCGAGACCTGTTGGCCCGACCTGGGCTGCTCGGGCGGCGTCTGTGTGCCCCCCTGCCAGGCCGCTGCCGAAAGCCAGGGCAACGTCAGCTGCTCCTTCATGGTGGCCACGCCGCATTTCTACGTCGGCATCGCGCCCCCCTGCTTCGCCGTCTTCGTCGCCAACAACTGGCCGAAAGACGCCCAAATCACCATCGAGCGCGGCGGCCAGAGCTATGACGTGACCCAGTGGGGCCGCATTCCCGACAACGTAAATCCCGCGGGGAGTTGGCCGACCGTGCCCGCCGCCGGCGTGCCCCCGAGCCAGGTCGCCGTGCTGTTCCTGTCCCAAGATCCGTCGTCGGTCAACGGGACGCCGCTGACCTGCCCCGTCAACCCGGCAGTCAACACCGCCGGCGGCTCAGCAGTCGCCAATAGCGGCATCGGCCAGGCCTGGAAAATCACCTCCGACATCCCGCTGAGCGCTTACGACATCCTGCCTTACGGCGGCGCCAGCTCCTACCTGCCGAGTGCCGAGCTGATGTTGCCCACCACCGCCTGGGGCACCAACTACGTGGCCGTCACGCCCAAGCCTTCTTCAGGGCCCCCTTGGGGCCAGCTAGTCGCCGCCCAGGACAACACGCAAATCGACATTCTGCCGTCGATCAATTTGCCCGCCGCCGGGGCAGTACCCGCAGCCACGGCCAACGTCGTCACGTCCTTCACGCTGAACGCAGGCGAGTACGTCCAGTGGCAGCTGCAAAGTGGCCAAGAGATGAGTGGCACGGTCATCCAGGCGGACAAGCCAGTGGCCTTCACCGGTGGAGACGCCTACATCTGCTACTCCTCTCAAACCTCCAGTGGCGGCGGCTGCGACTCGGCCCACCAGATGATTCCGCCGGTCGCGGCCCAGGGCAGCGAGTACGTGGCGCCGCCTTACGCCGACCGCGGCAACGTCGCGGAGTCCATTCCCTACCGGCTCGTGGGCGCCGTGGACGGCACGGCGCTGACCTACGATCCACCGGTGCCAGCCGGGCCTGTCAGCATCAACTCGGGCCAGGTCGTGGACTTCGAGACCGTCGGAGCCTTCACGGTGACCAGCCAGGACGCCGACCACCCGTTCTACGTCGGCCAGCTGATGACCGGCTGCATGACCCCAGGCAACTCGTCGCTCGGCGACGAGGAATACGTCAACATCCTGCCCCCTGCCCAGTACCTGAACAAATACGTGTTCTTCACTGACCCGACCTACCCCACGACCAATCTAGTGGTCACCCGGGTGAACAACGGCGACGGGTTCAAGGACGTGAACATCGACTGCCTCGGCAACGTGACCGGCTGGCTGCCGGTGGGCAGCAGCGGCCGCTACGAAATCACCAACGTCGACCTCATCAGGCTCGGCGCCCCCAACGGCACTTGTAACAATGGCCCCCACGTGGCCGATAGCGAGGGCCAGTTTGGGCTGATGGTGTGGGGCCTGGATACCTACTCGTCCTACGCCTATCCGGCTGGGGGCAGCGTGGCGCCGATCAACACGGTTATCGTGCCGCCGACGCCCAAGTGATCGCACCCACAATGATGGGGTGAGCTGAGCGGGCCGCAGCCGCCGGTAGTGAACGCTAGCGCCGATCAGCGCCCGTCCTCAGCAGGTCGCTGACCGGCCAATGCAGCAGCGTTGTCCCTCCTTGGCAGCTCAGTTAAACTGGTGAGTTGGATGACCCTGTGCTTTGGCCGCTACGAGACCATTGCGCCTATCGCCTCGGGCGGTATGGCGACCGTGTACCTGGGCAAAGCCGTGGGTGCCGGGGGCTTCGAGCGCCGCGTGGCCATCAAGGTGATGCACCCCCACATCGCCGACGATCCCGAGTTCGAGGCGATGTTCCTCGACGAGGCGCGGCTGGCCGCCCGGATCCATCATCCCAACGTCGTCGCGACCCTCGACATTCAGAAGACCGACGAGGCGATGTTTCTGGTGATGGAGTATGTCGAGGGCTGCTCGCTCCGAGAAATACTGAAGCCACTACGCAAGGCCAAGGGGCGCATGGCTATCGGCAACGCCTTGCGAATTCTGGTCGACGCCTTGGCGGGACTCCATGCGGCCCACGAGTTGACCGGCAAGGACGGGAGCCCCCTGGACTTGGTGCATCGCGACGTGTCGCCCCACAACATCCTGGTGGGAGCCGATGGCATCACCAAGATCACCGATTTCGGGGTGGCCCGAGCTAGCGCCCGGCTCACCTCGACGCGGGGCGGCCAGCTCAAAGGCAAGATCGCCTACATGCCGCCTGAACAGGGCCGAGGCGACGAGATTGACCGGCGGGCTGACGTCTACGCCGCCGGGGTGGTGTTGTGGGAGACCTTGGTGGGACGCCGGCTGTTCCGCGCCGAGCACGACGGAGCGCTGGTCGCGATGGTGCTCGCTGGCGCCACCATCGCGCCGCGAGAGTTGGTGCCTTTCATCCCTGAGGAAATCGACGCCGTATGCATGAAGGCCCTGGCCTGCACCCCGGCCGAGCGCTACCCGAGCGCCGCAGCCTTCGCCGACGCCCTCGAGGAGGCGGCGCGAGAGGCGCAGGTCCGGATCCCAAGCGCCCGGCAGCTCGCGGGGTTCGTGCACCAATACAAGGTGGAGATCAAGTCGGTCCCCCCGCCACCAGATGACGACCAAGAGGCCCCCGCCGCGAAAGCCACGAAAACCGCGAAAGCCGCGGAAGCCGCGGAAGCCACGCCCAGCCACACGGGCGGCACCAACAAAGCATGGCCCAGCGCCGGCGCATCGGACGAAGGGACGCCGGGGAGCACTCGACAATCAGCTGATCCCATCAACTCCGATCCCCGCACCACGGGCACCTCCCAGCTCAGCGGCATCGGCGCAGTCCACTCCCAGCATCTCCATACGCCGTTGAAGCGACAATCCACCTTGCTGATCGCGGCTGCAGCCGCTGCGGCAGTGGTGCTCATCGTGTTCATCGCCGTGCTGGCGCGGTCAGGCGACGAGTCCCCCTCCGGGGCCAGTGGAGAGGGCTCAGCCGCCGCCCCCCCCGAGGGGGTCGCAGAGACAAGTGCGAGCACCACCGTATCCCCCCCAGCCACCGAGACCCCGTCCCCGACGGCTGAGCCAAGCGCTGTTGAGACGAGCAGCGTGACCGAGTCGGGCCCACCGACCGCCGCGAGCGCCGCGCCAAGCGCCGAGCCCAGCGCCGCCCCCACGAGCACACCGGGCCCGCGGACCGGAAGAACAGGCAAAGGAAAGGGAAAGGGGCCTCTCGGATTCGAGCCGAACGATCTATGATGCCGACCAAGTCTCATGAGGCATTGTCGGCACTTGCTCATCGCGCTCATCGCAGTCCTAGCGGTGGTCCTATCCCTGGCTCCTGTCACTGAGGCGCAGTCGGTCGCCAAGACCCAGTTCGTCCAAGCCAAGAAACGCTACGACAAGGGGGACTACCAAGACGCCCTCACCCTGTTTCAGTACGCCTGGGAGCAATCCCACAGCCCCAACGCGCGGCTCTACATCGCTCGCTGCTTCCAGAAGCTCGGCAACGTCAAGGCAGCCTATGACGAGTTTCGGGGCGCCTTGAACGACGCGGCTGGCATGGCCGCCAGCGACAAGAAATACGTCGCGACCCGCGATGCCGCCGCCGCCGAACTGGCCTTGATGGAGACCCAGATTGGGCGGCTCATGGTGGTGCTCGACGACTCGGTCCCAGGCGCCAAAGTCACCATCAACGGCGACTCGTTTCCTGCGGTCAGCCTGGGCTCGATCGTGACGGTCCTGCCCGGCCCACAACACCTGGTCGCCAGCGCCGAAGGCAAGCAGGACGTGGTACGAGACGTGAACGTCGGCGGAGGCAAGCTGGTGAGTGTGGCGCTGTGGTTCGAGCACGTGTCGGACTGCCCGCCGCCGCCCCCGCCCCCACCGCCCACCGAAGCGACTGGCGGTGGCATGTCGACGCTCCAGCTCATTGGCGCCATTTCCCTCGGCGTTGGTGTGGCTGGCCTGGGCGTTGGCGCAGCCACCGGCGCCGCGGCGCGCGCCAAGTTCGGCTCTCTCGAGCAGACCTGCGGCGACTTGCGGTGCACCGATCCCGAATACGCCGACGTGGTCGACAGCGGCAAGACCTTCGAGCTGGTGTCCTACATCTCCTTAGGTGCCGGCGGCGGCTTGGCCCTGCTCGGCGGTGCCTTGCTGCTGTTCGGAGGCGACGATGACGCGGCCACCGAAGGTGCCCGCCTGATCCCCCTGCCTGGCGGGGGCTTGCTCAGCTACGGCGCCGCGTTCTGATTCGACGCCTCGAGAGGGCTGCCGAGTTGGAGCGGTCAGGGCGCGGGTGACACGTTGAAGTTGTCGAACCGCGCGTGTGCCATGTCCGGGTAGTCAACCGGTGCGGTCACACCAAACCGGAGATCCGCCTTGGAGAGGTCGGAGATGGGGTTGGGCGAGGTGAGCGCAACAGATGACCATGCCAGCCCATCTGCAGAAGCCTCCCAATTAATCGCGCCACCACCGAGTCGGATACGCCACCAACGATGGTCGGCAGGGGAATAGGGCTCTTCGACCACCGTAGTCGTCCCTTCTTCTTCCAGCACGTAACTGCAGGTCAGCAGGTCATCGGTTAGCCGCATGTCGATGGCATTGGGGCCCTGAGAGGCACGCAAATAGACCACCGCCGGCGCCTCTGGCACCTCGGCGACCTCCAAGGACATGACGTTCGCCGTCAGATCGTGGAGCCGCGAGGGGATGTAGTCGTAGTAAGAGGCGTCTTCCAAATCAGGGACCAGCGAGACGACCAGCTCGCCGTTGTGGCGAACGCCGCTCAGCCCCCCATTGCCCCGGGCAAATAACCACAGGTCCGCGAGCTCGTCGTCGCTGAAGTCGTCGGCGAGCATGTGGCTCGGGCACCAGATCCCATCACCTGGCCCGGTGGTCGTCACGTTGTCGAACGAGGCGGTGCTCGCGACGGTGGTACCGTTGGCATAGATGGCCAACCGCACTCGCACGTAATCGAGGTCGAATAGACCATCGAGCTTCTCTTCCAAGTGGGTCGACCAGACCGCGCCGTCAGGTGACGTCTCCCAGAACACTGACTCTTCGTGATGGCGGATACGCCACCAGCGCTGTTCGGTGGCGTCCCAGGCGACTCGGCCGAGCTCGGCCCCACCGTTGACCGACTTGAGAAAGACGAGCGCATTGCCCTGTTGTCGCATGACCAGGATCTTGGAGTCGCTACGCCTCACCTGCAGCTCGGTGCGCACAGGGGTCGCGGGATCGGCGACCGAGGTCACCTCGACAGCCACCGAACCTTCACGGAAGTCGAAGAAACGGTCCGAGAGGATGCCACCATAGTTGGTAGCCACTCCCGAAGTGAGCTGCAGCTCGCCTCCGCTCTCGACAGCCGCCCCACCGCTGCTGTACCCCGCCCACAGCTCTTCGAAGTCATCATCCTCGAAGTCGTCGGACAGAACGTCGATGCGACCACAGGTCAGATCGCTCGGCGGCGTGCCGGCGTCCTCGGCAAGCCTTGGATCGTAGCGATCCCAATCGCACCCAACAGCCGCCAGCGCCAAGCTGGCAACCACGACCATAGGCATCATCCCAGGTGGATTTCGTAGAACAGTCATAGGGAACTCTTCATGCTAAGTCGGAGGCCGACGATAGGCAATCAGCCGGCGAGCCCCAGCGTCACGGCATGCTTGCGACGCTCTGCAGCGTCTCGACGATGGTCTTCAGCTCTGGATAGGCGTCGAGCTTGCCCGTCCGCAGCTCGACCTTCTTGCCCCCCAGATCGATGGCGAGGGTGAAGATGGTGCCCCCCGCGATAGCGCTCTCCAGCGAGCAGCGCAGCTGCATCTTGCTCCAGTCGGT
>JAUVCD010000373.1 GCA_030590865.1 Myxococcales bacterium
CCAAAGGGCGTAGGTGATGAAGAAGATGCAGCTCCAGCCACTGACGAAGCGCTTTAGGTTCCACCCCATGAAGTGGGCACCGGTAGTCGTCGCCACCGTGAAAACTAAATAGGTGACCAGGATGCTGCCGGTCATGCCCAGTCCCGCATAGGCCTTGCCGAGGGGCTTGACCGAGGTGACCAACTGGTCCAGCGAGGCCCACTTCGATGGATAGGCGACCCAGCCCACCAGATCGGCTCCGACGATAGACAGCAAACCGAGGATGACGAAGAACAGGCCGAGCCATACGGCCCACCAATCCTCTTGCTGGAGCATTCCAGAATGCCACTTGCGGTTTTCGAGTCTGAGGGGTGAGGACATGTCAGCGCCTCTCGAGCAACGTCGAGTGCCCAGCCGGGCCAATTCAGTCGGACCAATCGAGCGTGACCACGCGATTGAAATAGTGGTTCGAATATTGACGGATCCACTGGGGGATCACTGAGTTGTCGAAGGTCATGCGCACCTCGAGCGGGGCGCCGCGGTACCGCTCAGGGTGACATCGAAGCTGGGCGGCCAAAGCGATGTCGAGGGCTGGCAGGGTTCGGCCGCGAGCGCTGACCTGCCCGTCATCGGCCACCCAGTAGGCGCCGTCGTGGACCAGGCGGAAGTCGAACATCACAGGGTCACGGCAGAATGAACGTGTTGATGAGGTACCCGAAGACAGCCAGACAGACGATCGCCGTAGCGAAGGAATAGAGGACCATCTTGGTTTCTATGGGGTCCCAGGGCTCGGCGTTCTCGAAGATGTCCTCGGCCTCGTAGGAATCGGCCGTGAGGCTGCCCTGCTGGGGCTTGTCGCCACCGCCGGCACCATCCTCGGGAGCGTGCTCTGGATCGGCCGTCGACGTCTCTGGCTCACCCCGATTCTCTGGCATCGCACTACGCCTCCTCGTCAACTCACGCCGCCGGCACCTATGGGCGTGGTGCCACCCCTTGTTAGGGGCTGTACGAGGGCCTGCATGGGGCCGCAAGTCTGCCGTGTTTGCCCAACCTCCGTCTCCGACAAAGGCGGCTCACGAGTGAGTCGGAGCCCCCTCCTGCATCGCAGCTTGCAAGGGTCATGGGAGAGCCCTGTGCTAGCATTCTGCAACCCATTGAATGAGGGCCGCGCGATGCAACGCACCAACCGAATCTGGCTTCCCCGATACAGTCACCCCGATGGTCTGCTCCCGAAAATCCAGGAAACGCGGGTGCTGTTCTCTCGGCCTCCTTACCCGTTTGCAGAGTTCGTCGGCAAAGCCATCGCCTTTCTGCAGAGTGACCAGGTCAGCAAGATGGGCTTCGACTACGACCCCAAGAAGGGCTTGCCTTGCAAGTGGAAATGCTCGGACGAGTCACTCTACGGTGTCGACTTGGTCCTCTATGCTCAAACCGGGCATTACCCCTTCAACAAGGGCCTCATCGGCGGTCGCTTCAATAAGGGCTCGCTGGGCGCAGCGGTCCACCACGCTCCTACGAACCTCGACTTCGGCGGCTCCCACGTAGGTTACGTGCCCGGGCCCAACGGTGGCACCTTCGGCAAGGTCTGGCGACCGCTCCAGGGGGAACGATCGTCCAACTGTGGATACCTGATGGCGCTCCTCAGGCCCTTTCAACGAGAATTCGACGACGCCACGCAGAACATTCTCGTTTACCAGCCGCCAGGCGAAAAGGTGATCGTCAGCGTGCCCAACGAATTCGTGCAACCCAATTGGAGCGCCCGGCGGGTCAAGTTGTTAGTCGATACCGAGACGCTGACCGCCGGCGAGGTCGAATATGTCCGCAACAAGCCACACACCCACACGCCAAGCGGCCGGACGCTCTTCTTTCTGAGCAGCCGGTTCCTGGATGGCTTGCGCTCCCACGACGTCGCCGCCGCCCTCGTCTCCGAAAAGCCTACGCCCATCGGCGAGCACCTCACCCACCCGTTCTTCAACGTCTTCGACGTCGATACGGAGGTGGATGCCCAGGGGCTGCCCCAGGAGCGGCTGCTGCTCTACATGAAGTACGTCCTCGCTGCCCGCCATGCGCCCCCGCCGCTCAAGGCGGCGATCATCAACACCAACATCGAGCAGAACCACCTCACCGACACCATCCGCGCCGAGCGCTTCTCGCCCTACTCTTTTGCCAGCTTCAGCGGCGTTTTCGTCGATTACTGGAACGACCGGCTAGGCCAGTATTCCGTCCTGTTCCAGCCCCTGGCCATCGCCATCAAGCCAGCCGGCGCACGTCGGGAGGTCGAGCTCATGCCCGACGAGATCAACCACCTGTTCAAGCCGCTGAAGCCCGCCGAGTCGGTCATCCCGATGGAAAACGTGTTGCAGGACACCAACTTCGAGCGCACGGTCGCGCCATTCACCTTCGACCCCGAGCATCGCTAGCCAGCGCCGATGCTCAGCGCGGTGGCCGCAGACCACCGCAACGGGACACGTCTTGAGCGGCCATGTTCGCCTATATCGACAAGAAGATTCATCGCCTACTTCGCGACGAAAACAAGATCCGGACCGTGGGCCGCGAGGGAGAGCGCCGCATCAGTCTCATCGGCCCGGTACCGCTGCCGGTCCAACATCCCGAAACAGGGGAAGAGCATATCCTGCGCTGGTACCCCTTCGTGCGCCGCACCGAGCTCGATGAGGTCAATCGAATCTCGGCCGACCTGCGGGAAGGCCGCTCGGACGACCTGTTCACGCTCATCAATAGCTTCATGGCCGTCAGCTCGGTGCTGCTCCACGGCGATTTCGAGCACCAAGACCGTCCCCTGGTGCGGCTGCACTCGTGCTGCATGACCGGTGACGTCTTCGGCTCGATGCGCTGCGACTGCGGTCCCCAGCTGCACCGTGCCTACGCCCAGATCTTCGACGCTGGAGCTGGCGCGGTGGTCTATCTGGCCAGCCACGAGGGCCGCGGCATCGGCCTGTGGGCCAAGGCGGTCACCTACATTTTGCAGGACATGGGGCAGGACACCTACCAGGCCAACGAGTCACTCGGGCTGCCGGCTGACTCACGAGACTTCACCGACGCGGCCCTGGCGATCAAAGCCTTCTTGAGTGACCAGGCCCAGGTGCGACTGCTGACCAACAACCCCATGAAAGAAGAGCAGCTCGTGCAGGCAGGCGTGCCGGTAGCCGAACGTGTTCCCCTGGTGGTGGGGGTGTCGGAGCACAGCCTCCGGTACCTGCGGGCCAAGAAGACCCACGGACACGACTTCGGTGAGGATGGCTTGCCTCTTGAGTCCGACGGTCCAGGGGCCGGCACCGACGAGCCGCCGGGTCAGGGGAGCTGAACGCCTACCTCCGTCGGCGGTTATCAGGTCAGCACCTTGGCGGCGATCCAGACCGCCAAGCGGCGCGGGACGAAGCGCAGCAGGAACATGCCTAGCGAGTTGAACAGCCCTGAGACGATGTTGCGGCGTCCCCGGAACATGGCCGCCAGCCCGATGCGGGCGCAGCGCTCGGACGACATCATGGTCATCGCCACTGCCTTGGACAGCGACTGGCCAGCCACCTCGGAGAACTCGGTGGCCGTGCCACCGGGGCAAAGACAACAGGCTCGCACGCCGGTCCCCTTCAACTCGTAGGCCAGCGCCTCGGTGAAGTTGCGCACGTAAGCCTTGCCAGAGGCGTAGGTGGCAAACTGTGGACATGGGAGGTAGGCGCCGATGGAGGATACGTTGAGCACGTAGCCCACACCGCGCTTCTTCATCGACCGGATGAACCGGTAAGTGAGCTCGGTCAAGGAGACCAGATTGACCTGGAGCTGCTGGAGGGACTGTTCCCAGGGAATGTCGACGAAGGGGCGTTGGGTGCCGAAGCCGGCGTTGTTGATGAGAATGTCGACAGGACGGTCCTGCCCTTCGGTAGCGTCCCAAAGCTGTTGGGGTGCCGTGGGCTCGCCGAGATCGAGGGCGATCACCGTGACCTCGACCTTGTACCGCCGGCGAATGTCCTCAGCCAACGTCTCGAGGCGAGCCTCGCGACGAGCTGTGATGACCAGATCCGCTCCCTTGGCCGCCAGCTGGCGTGCGACTTGGTCACCGATCCCACTGCTCGCGCCGGTCACCAGCGCCCGTTGCCCTTTGAGCTGCATCTCTGCCTCGCCTCCTAGCGCCAGCCGGCGCCATCGGGGCACGATTGTCCGGACAGACTGGGGACGCAACGCGCGTCCATCCGGGAGATAGAGTCGGGAGTTGATCGATCAGGAACAAGGGCCCGAGCAGTGGGTCGTCGAGCAACTGTAAGCGGCGGTCGCGTCGGCGGTGCCGTTGGGCCACTGGGTGTAGCAGCTGGTCTCACAGGCCGTCGTGGAACAGGCCTGCACACACTGGTACAAGCCGACGCAATCTGGATTGGCGAAACAGGCGTTCATGGCCGTGTCGCAGTTGGTGAACATGCACTGGTCACAAGCGTCGAGCAGATCCGCACCAGGGCACTCGGTCGCGCAGTACTGGGCCGCGCAGTGGAGCGCGATCGCCCCCTGGGACACGCCATCCTCGTAGGACGTCCAGCAGCTCTGTGCACAAGTCTGGTCGTTGATTTGACACAGGGACATACAGAACCCCAACGCCGAACAGTCGGCATCGACGTAGCACGCGCAGTAGAGCTGCTGGCAGTTCTGATAGCTGCAGTCACTGCAGGCATCGCCCAAGCCCTGACAACCACTGGTGCCACCGCCCCCAGCACTGCCACCCTGACCGCTGGTGCTACCGCCCTGACCGCCCTGACCGCTGGCCGTGCCACCCTGACCCCCGGGGCTGCCGCCCTGGCCGCCTCCCCCTGAGCCACTGGTCGAGCTGCTCGAGCTGCTCGAGCCGTCGTCGCCATTCGAGCTTCCTGCGCTACAGCTCACGGCGGCCGCTACGACCACCGCCGCTACCAGCAAACCCATCATCTGCCCTAGTCTCATAACCCTCCCTTCTGTTCTATCGCGATTACTGATTCCTTCCCAGAGCGTTACGGCCCGAAGGAGACGGCTCGCTCCCACCTCCGGAGGATGCCACCTGGGCCTGGTCTTACAGGGACAGGTGACGACGTCGTCCACCCGAGTACTTCGATGATAGGGTGGAGCGACGATGATGGGCCGGGTTGGTGTATCGATGCTTCGCCGGTTGGTCGGCGCGCTGAGCTGCGTGCTGGGGCTCGGCTGCTTCGGCTCCCCCACCCCGCTGGCGCCGACGATCCGGGGCTCGGTGGGCGTGCCCCACCACGGCACGCTGACCGACGGCAAAGCCCTGCCGAGCCACGGCCCGGGCTTCCGGCGCTTCAGAGGTGACGCCATTCGCTGGGGCAACCCGCGACTGGTCGACGCCATCATGGAGGCCGCCGCCACCGTGCAGCGCCTGCGACCAGGCGGGGCGCCGTTGATCGTGGCCGATCTATCTGCCCAACGAGGCGGCAAAATTCCGCGGCACCGCTCCCATCGCAGCGGCCGGGACCTAGACCTGCTGTTCTACGTGGTGTCCCCTGACGGGCGGTCGGTCCAAAACCCGGGGTTCATCCACTTCGGCCGGGATGGGCTCGCGCTGGCTGACAAGCGCAAAGGCCGTTTCTTGCGACTGGACGTCGAGCGCATGTGGCTGCTGATCAAAGCGCTCACCAGCAACCAGCAGGCCCGAGTGCAGTGGCTCTTCGTGGCTCGTTGGCTCGAAGCTCTAGTCATCGAGCACGCCCGCGCCCGAGGGGAGGACGATGAGCTGGTCTGGCATGCTGAGAACCTGTTGCGTCAGCCTGGCGACAGCTCGGCCCACGACGACCACATCCACATGCGCATCGCTTGCTCACCTGCTGAAGCGGTGGCCGGCTGCTCGGGTGGTGGCTACGATTGGCCCTGGCTGCCGAAGGCTCAACCTGTCGAGCTGAGTGATGACGAGCTGCTCGCAGCGCTGCTGGATGACGACCTGCCGGCACCTCGAGCCACGAGCCCCGACTCGGCCACAGCCATCGAGAGCCAGCCATGAGCGCCGACCCTGGCTCGGAGCACCTGCTTTTCGAAGGTGACGCAGCTGACGCCTGCCTCGCTCTGCCCGCAGACTTGACCTTCGACCTGGTCTACCTCGATCCGCCCTTCGCGGTGGGTAGCACGATGAGCACCCGGGATCAGAAGGGTCAGGCCCGGGGTCGCAAGCAACCCAAGAGCGGACGAGACGCCTATCACGACAGCTCGGACGTCGAGCAGCTCATCGCCCATCTCGAGCCCCGGCTGGCGAGAATCCGAGAACGGATGAGCGATCGCGCCACGCTCTACCTGCACATGGACTACCGCGCCGTGCACGACGCCAAGGTGGCCGCCGATCGGGTCTTTGGCCGCCGTTCCTTCGTGGGGGAGGTGGTCTGGACGCCAGGCAACGGAGGGCGCGGTGCCCGAGGCTTCACCGTCACCCACCACACCCTATTGGTCTACGCCCGCAAGGACCGCAAATGCATCGTCTACCAATGTGACCATCCCCTGCTGCGGGAGCCCTACGCCGCCACGAGCTTGAAGATGCACTTCACCAAAACCGATCGGGACGGTCGGCGATATCGGGAGCGCAAGATCCGCAGCAAGCGGTACCGCTACTATGCCGACGAGGGCCGGCGGCTGGGCAGCGTATGGACCGACATACCCGCCATGGTGGCCAACACGCCGCTACGAAAAGAGGCCACGGGCTACCCGACCCAGAAGCCGGAGCGGCTCCTGGAGCGGATCATTCGCGCGGCCAGCCACGAAGGAGACACGGTGGCCGATCTGATGTGCGGTAGCGGGACGACGTTGGTCGTAGCCGCCCAACTCGGGCGGCGCTTCGTGGGCTCGGACCAGAGCCCGGTGGCCATCGAGACCACTCGCAAGCGGTTGGATCAGGCGGGGCTGCCCTATCGTCTCGTCCCACCCAGCCGATGAGCCAAAGACAGGGCCGCTGCCATGCTGCCGGTCGAAGCGCGGCCTTTACCCGCTAGGTCATAGGCCGTCCCGTGATCGACGCTCGTGCGAATGATAGGCAACCCAAGAGTGACGTTCACCGATCGCCCGAAGTCGAGCAATTTACAGGGGATGGTCGCCTGGTCGTGGTACATGGCCACCACGCCCTGGTAGCTGCCCGCCGCAGCCTCACGATAGGCCGTCTCCGCTCCGATGGGCCCCACCAAAAGGGCGCGCCGGTGAGCGGCGCCGAGCCGCCGCCGAGCCCGCACCATCCCAGGTGCAATGGCGCTGAGCTCTTCGCCGCCCAGCAACTCCGCCTCGCCGGCGTGAGGATTGAGCGCCGCCACGGCGATTGTGGGACGCTGACTGCCCAGATCGCCCAGCAGACGGGCCAGCCAGTAACAGCTGGTGGCCACTCGGGCTGGCGTGATGGCAGCAGGCACCCGTTTGATGGACAAATGAGTGGTGACCAGAGCAGTCGTGATACCCCGCCCATGGAAGGCCATGACCACCTCCGCCGCGCCGAGCCGCCGAGCCAGATGCTCAGTGTGCCCTCGAAACCGACGAGCGCCGCGAGCGCCGCTGTGGGCGATCACCGCTTTGGACACCGGACCGGTGACCAGGGCCTGACAGATTCGGCCGGACACCAGCTCGGTCGCCTCATCGATCCAGCTGAGCTGCGCCGCGCCATCGCTGGGGCTGGGCACGCCGGGCTGTAGCGGCCCCTCCAATGGGCTGCTCGGCGCCCAAATTCCAATGGAACCGCTGGCGAGCTGCCCAACCTGGTGCTGGGTGCTCACCAACACCAGCCGGCGAGCTGCCACTCGGACCCGTCGAGCGGTGGCGCGAATCAGCTGCTCGTCCCCAACCAACACGCAGCGCAGCTCAGCTGACGCCGCCGCCGCCCGCACCGCCACCTCGGGACCAATCCCGGCGGGGCATCCCACAGAGACGGCCAGCGCCGTGCTCGTCCTTCGATCACCCATCGATCACTCTCCCTGGTAAATCGTCAGGCGCCGCGATCTTGTAGCCGGCGCCGCGTACCGTGCTGAGCCGCAACGCCTCGCCGAGCTTCATGCGCAAACGCCGCACGTGGATGTCGACGGTGCGCGACCCACCATCGTAGTCATCGCCCCAGACGTGGCCTAGCGCCTGCTCGCGAGACACCACCCGACCCCGCCGTTCACAAAGGTAGACGAGCAAGCCAAGCTCGCGAGCGGTGAGCGCGATTGGCTTGCCGCCGACAGTCACCTGGTGACCGAGACGGTCGATCACCACCGTCCCGATCTTCATGCGCTCCTCATTGTGAAACTCGCTCAGCCGCCACTCGACGTTGCGCACCCGCGCGTAGAGCTCGGCGGGCACATAGGGAATCAACACGAAGTCGTCGAACCCGGCGGCGGGGTCCAGCTGAGCCACCTGCCCATGGCACACGGCGACGATGGCTCCCACGCCTCGCAAGGCCGGCGCCTGTCGCAGAGCGCGCAACACCGCCGCAGCCAGGTCGGGCCGCTCCATGGCCTCGATGATGATGGCCCGCAACGACTCGCCCTCGTTCGGCACGACCGCCGTGGGGTCATCCCACAAGTCGATGGTCCGTACCTGGGCACCCAATGCGCGCAACTGGGCGGCCGCGCCGTCCTCGCGCTCTATCTCGGGTCCATGCCCCACCACCAGAACAAAGGCGGTCGCGGCCACCGCGGCGTCATATGCCTTGACCACCGGGAGTGCAACGACGGCACGTCAGCTCGAGGGGGGCCACCCAGAAGCTTGGGGTGGCTGGCCAGCCCCCACTCCGAACCGCTATCGTGTTGAGTGACGGACCTGAGAGCAACGAGCCCCATGGATTTGCGCGCCATCAGCGACCTCACCCTAGCCAAGACGTTCGCTGCCACTTTGACCATTGCGGTGGTCGGTTGCAGCAGCCCAGACGACACCGAGCCAGTGGTGCTGAAGCCTCAAGATGGAGAGTTTTCGGCGCTCTCTTACAACGTCGCCGGGCTGCCCCAGGGGCTCTCCAGCTCGGACCCGGAAGCCAACATCCCGCTCATGAGCCCACTGCTCAACAGCTACGACCTGGTCTTGGCACAAGAGGATTTCGCCTACCACGACGCACTGGCCGCCCAAGCTGACCATCCCCATCAGTCGGAGCCGAAGGTCACCTACCTGAAGTTCGTGAACGATGGCCTCAACCGATTCTCCCAGTTTCCCTGGGTCACCTTCGAGCGGGTGCAATGGGTCACTTGCTTTGGCGACGCCACCACTGGGGCCAGCGATTGTCTAGCCGAGAAGGGGTTCTCGATGGCGCGCACCGTCTTGGGAGAGGGCGTGAC
>JAUVCD010000400.1 GCA_030590865.1 Myxococcales bacterium
GCCGCGCGCGACTCAGCAACGCGAAGGCCTCTGGCATGCCCTGCTCGTCGAATTGGGCCGTGTCCAAGAAGTTGGCTGGCTGCACGCCTTCCTCATGCAACAGGTCCACGATGGTCATGGTGAGTCCGGCGCCACTCGACAGAATGGCCACGTCACCGCCCAAATCGATGAAGGTCCAGCGATGCTTGCGAGCCTCTTCGACCAGCGGATCTTCGGCGGGGAACTGTTCGGCCATCTGCTTCAGCTCCGGATGACGGTCGACGGCGGGCTCGTTGATGTTCAACACACCATCCACGGCCACCAGCCCGGTGGGCGTGACGACGATGGGGTTGATCTCCACCAGCTCGGCGTCCCAATCGCGGAACACCTCGTAGAGCGTGCGAGCGACCGCCGCGACCTCCTGGCCCAGCGCTTCGGCGATCGGCGCCAGCGCCTCATCGGTGGGTGGTTCGAGCAGCGAGCAGGTCACTCGCACGATGTCCTCCGGCGTCTCACGGGCCACCTGTTCGATGTCCACGCCGCCGCACTTGCTCGCCATCAGCACCGGCCGTCGCTTGGCGTAGTCGACCACGACAGCCAGGTAGAGCTCTTGCTGGACGTCGGCTCGCTGTTCGACCAGCAACCGCTCGACCCGCTCGCCTTTGACCTCCGAGCCGAGCAGCCGGCTCGCCTCTTGCTCGGCCTCATCTGGGCTCGAGGCGAATCCGATTCCGCCGACCTTGCCTCGCCCCTTGACCCCAAGCTGGGGTTTGATCACCACCGAGCCGCCGAGCTCGGCCGCAACCTCACGGGCTCTCGAGGAGTCGGTGACCAGCTCACCACGGGGAATGGTGATGCCCCGTTCGGCGAAAATCGCCTTGGCCTGATACTCACGTAGTTTCAATGAAGCCTCCCAGCTGGGCGCGCCTGCCAACGATCCAAGGACAACGCGGCGCTGACCATAGCGCAGAGCTAGCCACCACGTCGCGACTGGATTGAAGCTGGCGCCGAACGCTCCTGCAAGCCCGCCGGCAGCTTGGCCGTCCAGGTATGGTATGCACTCATCCGAGAGGACCGGAGAGGAACTGAGCGGCGATGGCCGATGACCAGCCGAAGGAACGTTCGTCGCTGCCCGAGTCGGCCGAGCTGCCCGAATCGACCGAGCTGCCCAGCGCCCCCACTGCCACGAGCCAAGCCGCCTGGCGTCGAGTGCTGCCGATCGTCATCGCCGTCGGCCTGATGGCCTTCGTGCTCGCCCGAATCGACTGGCCCTCCTTCAGCGCCCGACTGTTGGTCGTCCACTATCCAGCCTTTCTGGCCTTCATGGCAGCCTTCGTGGTGGCCTTGTTGTCTGCCGACACCCTGGCGACGGTCTACGTCTATCGACGCACCATCAAGGGGCTGGCCTACCGTGACTTCTGGGTCGTCCGGGGCGCATCCTATCTGCCGTCGATGCTCAATCACCACGTGGGCCAGGCGTGGATCACCTATTTCGTGGCCAGAGCCTATGGCGTCGATCTGCGGCGGATGGTCGGGGCCACCTTGCTAGTCTACGCCTCCTGGGGTGGCTGCGTGCTCGCCCTGGCCTGCGTGGCGGTGCTGGCCGCCGGCTTGCCCGCTGGTTGGCTCGCCCTGCCCTTGGGCGCCGGCCTGGCCTACCTCGTCTTGTTAGGCGTCAAGCCCGCCCGGCTGGCCCAAGGTCGGGTTCTCGGCCCACTGTTCGAAGCAGGCATCCAGGGCCATCTGGTGGCAATGGCGGTGCGGGCCCCTCACCTGCTCGTTCTCTTCCTCGGCACCTGGCTGCCCTTCTGGTTTTTCGGTGTCGAGATCCCCTTGATGACGGCACTCACCTACGTGCCGGTGATCATGGTTGCCGTGACGCTACCCATCACGCCTCAGGGGTTCGGCACCCGAGACGCCCTGGCGGCAGCATTTTTCCAGAGCTTCGTGGCGGCCAGCAGCAACGACCAGCGGCTCGCCGCGCTAGCCGCTGCCACCGCCACCACAGCGGTGGCACTGGTAGTCATCGAAGCAGTAATCGGCCTGTCGCTGCTACGCCGCGCAGCGCGCCTGTTGCCCCCCCTCGCTCATCTCGATCGAGAGCCCGGCGCGAGCTGAGCCGCGACGGGTCGCGCACGCCCCTGCCTGCCTCACGCTTTCAAGCTCTCGACTCTCGGTTCTCGTGAGGGTCCGCCGACGGTGGCGGTCCGGCGCTCTTACGGCGCCACCGGCGCCACCGCCTGGTAGGACGTGCCCAGGCGGATCTCGTCGAAGTCGGAGGAGTACCGTCCCTCCACCGTGACGTAGGTGAAGGTGAAGTCGCCGACCGTCAAGGTGACTTGGGGTGAGCTAGGCTCGGACGCGAGGGGAGGGTTCAACCACACCGCCGCCTGCTCGTCGCCTGCGGCAAAATCGACCTTCGCGACGAAGAACACGGGATCATCCGAAGGGATGGTCCCCACTTCGGTCGCGGCGCTCACCGGATCGGCGACGCCCCAGTTGCCGGTGGTATCCCCGACCTTACCCAATCGCAGGTGCTCGCCGAGGGCGACATAGGCGTAGCGCCCGTCCCCGGCGTCGCTGAAGGACTGAGCCAGGAAGCTGATCCACAGGGTGGTGCCGTTCGCGCCGATGGTGCTCTGAGCCGTCAACATCGAGGGGTCGATGGTGGACATGTCGATATGGCGAATGCTCTTGCTCCCGGTACCGAAGCTCGTTCGGGCCTGCCCTCCCAGGGTCAGCAAGGTAGCGTTGGTCGTATCGGTGAACGATAGCGGGCTCGTCCGAGCGTCTGCGCCTGTCCCGGCGTCGGCCGGGAAGAGGGCTACACCATTGTACCGAGACGCCTCGAAGCTCTCGAACCAGGCGCTGCCCCAGCCCGACCCGCCCATCAGGTGCAACAGGCCCTCACCTGGGGGCTTGTTCGCCGAGTCGGTGCCCCAATCTCGGTGGGGGTAATCGAATCCCTCGTAGGCGAAGAGCTCGCTGCCGGGCTCAGCCGTTCGGCACGGGCTCGCAAAGACCGCCAGGCTGCTCCCCACCACGCGTTCCGCCCCATTGACCGTCGTATTCGAGAGCCTCGGCGACGGATCGGCCACGGCAAAGGTGGTCGACCCTCCGCCGTCGAGGTTGATGGCATCGACGACGTCAAAGTCTTGAATGAGGACAGCGGCCATCTCCGGGGTGCTCATCCCCTCGCTGATGCCGTCCTGGCGACCGTCCACGACCACCATAACGATGATCCCGGACGAGGTGATCCCGATGGCCGTTCGGGGGTGCAGCTCCTCCCAAGAGGCGGTGTTGGTGCCCGCCGTGACGATCTGCTCCCGCGCCCCGACGGTGTTGTGCAAGGTGACGGCCGGCTCGGTAGCGTATCCGGTGGTGTCCCCTGCCGCCTGGATGATGACCGCTGGCTGATTGGACGGGTCGAGATTGAACCCGAAGGTGTGGATCCCTTCGAAGGGCGAGTAGGCGTCACCGTCCGAGGCAGCGATACCCGACAGGTTCGCGTAGGCGTCGACTGGCGGGAAGGGGCCGAAGAAGTGGGCGTTGATTGCAAGCTGGGCACTCTCCTGCTCGAGAAAGGCGCGGGTCGTCTGGCGGGTCGTCTCCCGAGGGTCGTTGCCATTCTGGGGCGTGACCCGGAACCCGATACCTTCGGTATCCGGCAGGATCTGAACCACTTGATAGCTGAGCGGGCGGGGCTGGTCGGTGGTGCGGTGGATGACGCGGACGCCCACAAAGGGCTCGGTCACGAGCTGATCGCCGGTGTCGAAGGTCGGGATGGGGGCAGACACCAATGGAAAGCACTCAGGCGCACTGGCCCCGGCTCCACCTGAACCTGCCGAGCCCCCTGCCCCGCCTTGTCCGGCCTGTCCACCCGAGCCGCCCGAACCGCCCGTCCCAGCGGTACCACCGGTGTGGACAACCCCCTCCGAGCTCTCACTGCAGCCCACCACCGACAGTGTCAGACCCAGTGCGAGGACTCTACCCACATCGACCATGAGTAAGAAGGTACCACGCTGCCGTCGAGTCTTGGACAGCACTGCGTCACAGGCTCGTCCATTCGAAGCTCCCGCAGGACCGAGCCCTTCCCCTCTTCTCGCGGTGGGGCTGCCGGCCGACTGATATGCTCGATGAGAATGAAACGGCCGTGGCTACTCGCGTTGCTGACGTTGTCGGTCGGGTGCAGTGGCGATGAAACCGAAGCTGCGCCGCCTGAGCCGCTGCCGACCTGCCTAGAGCACGAGTTTGCCTTGCCCGACGGAAGCTGCATTCGCCCCGGCGTGCCGCCAGACGGCTGCGGCGAGGGGTTCGTGCACGATGGCGTCTACGGCTGCGAGCCCATCCTGCCCGCCGAGCCTTGCCCCCACGGGCTGATGGCTGTGCCTGGCGATGAGACTTGCCGGCCGGTCATGGTGTGTGGGGCAGGCAAGTGGGCCGATCTCCCGGTCGACGGAACGACCCAATACGACGACGCCTCCTATCCAGGAGGCGATGGTAACGGCAGCGAGGCCAACCCGTGGCCGACCATCGGGCAGGCGGTGACAGCGGCGGCGCCCGGTGCGCTGATCGTGGTGGCGGCCGGCAGCTACAGCGAGAACCTCTACCTCCAAGGCAAGGCGGTCCGACTGTGGGGTGTCTGCCCCGAGCTGGTGGCCATCGAAGGGACCGGCCCGTCCATCGGTCCCTGTCCGCTGGCCACCCTGTGCATCGCCGACGGCGCCGATGGCACCGAAGTCGGCGGGCTCGCCATCCACGGCGGCGGCATGGGCATTACCCAGTCAGGCTCACAGGACGTCCTCGTCGACCGTGTTTGGGTGCACGACAATGGCGCAAGGGGCATCGGCCTCGAAAACATGCTCGGCCCCACCTCCGCCGACGTGCGGGGCTCGCTCGTCGAGCAGAACTACGAAGGGGGACTGGTCCTCTCGGGCTCCCACGCCACCGTGGACGGGTCGGTGTTCCGTACCAGCCTGCCGCGCGCCTCGGACCAGAAGATGGGGCGCGGCATCACCGTCCAGTTGTTGTGCTCCGAGTCGTCTTCGGGCTGGCAGTGCAACTACGCGGCCCGCTCGACCGTCAGCGTGACCCGATCGCTCATCGAGCAGAACCACGATGTGGGTCTGCTCGCTTGCGGCTCAGACACCACGGTGGACGGGTCGGTCGTGCGCGCCACCTTGCCGGGCGCGTCCGACCTGAGGACCGGGCGGGGTGTCAACGTCCAGCTTGCGTGCCCAAGATCGGCCACCGGCGAGCCACTGTGCAACCCGGCGACGCGCGCGACCGGTACCGTGACTCGCTCCCTCATCGATCACAATCTCGAACACGGTCTGAGTGTCATGGGCTCAGACGCCATCTTTGACTCGTCGGTGGTGCGTAGCACCTCGCCGGATGCCGCCGGCGACGTCTTTGGCGACGGCATAGCGGTTTTCCGCCACGGCGCCGACGCCTCTGCAATCATCACGAACATGGTCGTCGACGATAACGCCCGGGCGGGTGTGGCGAGTTTCGGTTCGGTCGTCTCGGTCGCCGGTACCTACGTTCGGTGTGCCGCATTCGCGCTCAACGGCGAGCACTACGCCAGTGGCGATTTCGAGTTCGTCGACGGTGGCGGGAACTCGTGCGGCTGCCCCGCCGTCGGTGAAGACTGCAAGGTGGTCAGCGCTGGGCTCCAGCCGCCCAACCCCTTGCCGCTGGGCCAGTGAGACGACCGACCGGCCTACAAGAAAACAGGGATAGGTGCCTGAAGTAGCGGTCCAGAAGCCATCACCGTCCCTTCCGCTTCTTTCGCAGCTTGGGACTGGGGCGGAGGACAGGCATCAATGCGGCGCGCGCCACCTCCTGTGCGTAGGCCGCGCGGTCGGACGGTGTGTCGAGCGAACCGAGGGATTGATATAATCCCCCGAAGAAGGCTGGAAAGAACGCGGCCGAGAGCGCAGCCACGGTGCGCTGCGGCGCGATCGCTGAGTCCTGGAACGATGGCTTGCAAAGCGTGACCAACGCCTCGGCTCAGGACCGCTCCTACTCATGGGTCTATCGTTCGGAGGCTACTTGGCGACCATCGAGAAAAAGGGAGGCCGGGCGGGCCTTTCTGCAGGCGCGGCTCGCGCTCTACTTCAAGATCGCTACCGTCTTTGTCACAGGCAGTGAACCGCCCCGGGATTTCCGGAGGCTCTGGGGCCCCCAGTCCAGCTGCTGCGGCCCCGATTGTTTCGACCCCTATTAGGACGGGTCTAAGATGGGCTTTGCGATGAGCCCTCCTACCACTGCCGTTCCCGACGCCTCGTCGCTGCGTCTCGAGGTGCTCGGCAAGATCGCCAGCGGGGGTATGGCGCGGGTCGATCTGGCTCGCATCGCCGATTCGGGTCGCTTGGTGGCCCTCAAGCGGTTGCATGCCCATCTGGAGCGGGACCCCGAGTTCGTCAGCATGTTCATGGACGAAGCCTGGATGACGGCAGCAGTCGACCATCCAAACATCGTCCGGCTGCTGGGCTTCGGTCGCGACGACGAGGGGATGTTCCTGATGATGGAGCTGGTGGATGGTCCCTCCCTTCAGGGACTCGCCGCCGAGGCTCACAGGCAGGGTGCCGCCATGCCTGCAGACCTCTTGGCCTATGTTGCGCTACTCGTGGCCCGCGGCCTGTCGGCAATGCACGAGCTGTGCGACCAGGATGGCAACCCGCTCGGACTCGTGCACCGGGACTTGACCCCGAGCAACGTGCTGATCGGTCTCGATGGCTCGGTGCGTATCACTGACTTCGGCGTGGCGAAGGCCGCCGGCCGGACGAGCCAGACGAGCACCGACGTGATCAAGGGCAAAACTCGGTTCCTCTCTCCCGAGTACGCCCGCAGCCGCCACGTCGATGCGCGGAGCGATCTCTATTCGCTCGGCCTATCCCTTTTCGTGGTCGCCACTGGCCGTCAGCCCTACGAAGAGAGCGATTCGATTCGGGTGCTACAAGCCATCCTCGCCGAGCAGGCGCCGAAGATCACCGATTTCGAGCCTGGCTTCGACCCCGCCTTGTCGGAGCTCGTCGACGAGCTGCAACGGAAGGACCCGGCCGAGCGGCCGGCGGACGCACGACAGCTGCAGCAACGACTCGAGGCGTGGCTGCAGAACAACCGAACCTCGGAGCAGGTGCTGCAGCGGGACTTGGCTCGCTACACGGCCAAATACGGCCAGGCGAAACAAGACCGGATAGCCCTGCTGTCTCGCGCGAGTCGCGAGGAGGAGGATCCTGGCGCCAACCGCGACGACGAGCCCACCAAGCTTGCCATCGCGCGGCTCGGTGCTCCGGAGGAGCAGCAGACCCGGCTCGCCCAGGTGCGAGTGCCGGTGGCGCCGACCACACCCGCCGAGACGACGAGCCCAGCTGAGCCAGATCGCAATGGCCGAGAGCAAGCGTCGCCACGGGCTGTAACGCGGGTCGTGTCCCGCCCCCGTCCCACCGCCGAGAACGCTACGCCTTCTCGGGGACCAACGGCTCCTCTCGACGCCGCTCCCCCGTCCCAACCCCTCGAGGCCACGGACCTACACCGGGCACCGCTCGCAACGCTCTCTGACTCGAAGCCACGCCCGCCGTCGCCGATCTGGACTGCCGCACTGGTGTCGACCGCAGTCGCTGGGGTGGCCGTAGCCACCATCATCATCACCACGCCCCGGCAAAGAAATGACTATGCCGCCCCCTCCGCCACGGTCAGGCCGGTGACCGATCGCGGCCCCGCTGAGGTGGTCACAGGAGGCCTGCCCGTACCGACAGCCTCCTCATCATCGAGCGCAACGATCGCGCCGCCCACGACGGAGATCGATCCAGGCCCGGACGGAGGCACGCCGAAGGGCACCGCGGACTCGCCACCCCGCTCAGCGCCACCAACCCCTCGACCTTCCCCACCGCGCGACCAGCCGAAGCCACGCCAACCCTGCGATCCAAGTCACTTCGACTACCCCGAGTGCCTGTCCCGCTAGCCCGTCCTAATCGCCGCCCCGCCTGCCGTGCTTGCGCATGAGCTTCTGCAGCATCTGGCGTGACACCTCGGCGATCGCGGCCGAGCGGGTCACGTTGCCATCCCCCAGAGCGAGCAGCTGCTCCAGGTAGTCGCGCTCGAACTGGTCCGTCGCCTGTCGCCGTGCCTCCCGCAGCGGCAAAAGGGACGCGGGAGCTGCCCCGGAGAGCCGGCCGCTCGCCGGCGGCGCAGCGCTCGCCGTTAGCACCCGTTCGGGAGTGAGTGCCCAGCGCTGGACGGCATTGCGCAGCTCACGAACGTTGCCCGGCCAGTGATGGGCGCGGAGCATGGCCCAGACGTCTTCGGCGATTTCCTGGGGAGAACGAGGCGGCTGTTCCAGAGAAAGGAAATGGCCGACGAGCAGCTCCAGGTCATCCATGTGGTCCCGCAGCGGCGGAACGGAGACGTGAGTGGCCGCGAGACGGTAGTAGAGATCCTGACGAAAGCCGCCCCGCTCCACCTCGTTGCGAAGGTTGCGGTTGGTCGCCGCCAGGATCCGCACGTCGACATCGATCGTCTGGGTGCCGCCGATACGGCGGAGCTGTCGTTTCTCCAGCACCCGCAACAACTTGGGCTGCAGCGACAGCTCCAGCTCGCCTACCTCGTCGAGAAACAGCGTGCCCCCATGGGCCTGCTCGAAGACGCCTGCGTGGGCCGTCTGGGCTCCGGTGAAGGCGCCCCGCTCGTGACCGAAAAGCTCGCTCTCAATCATGGTGGACGCCACCGCGCCGCAGTCGAGCACCACGAAGGGCCGGTTGGCGCGCGGACTCTCCAGATGCACGCTCTC
>JAUVCD010000388.1 GCA_030590865.1 Myxococcales bacterium
GGCCTTCGACTTCTACGCCTGGTCGTCAGACCGCTACATCCGGGCGCTGACGGCGACGATGGATTTGGACGTGCCTTTGAACCTGGAAGTCACCCCCGAGGGGCTGCTCCCGGTGCTCGAAGATTTGGGAATCGCCAACACGACGGTCACCAATTCGGCGCTGTTGCGGAAGGACCCGGCGCTCATCGCCGCCGCTCTTCAAGACTTGCTCGGCGGTTTGGTGGGCTCCTTCCTCGGCGACGCCCTGCCCCCGGTCGACATCAACGGCCTGCTCACCGATCTGGGCATGGAGCTGCAGATCCCATTGTCCGGAGATTCGGGCTCCCCGGGCCTGCGCAAGCTCACCAAGGATAGCGACGACTACCTTGGGATCTTCGCCACCTTGGCCATCGCGGAACCACCCGACACCCCTGCAGCACCTGACCAGACGTCCTACCAGGGCGCGCCGTCGGACACGACAGCGGAGCTGGTGGAGCTGCAGGTCGATCCGGCCGGGCTGACCCCTCCAGGGCGCACGCCAACCAACGGCCCCCGAGCCAGGCTACGGCTCGGCTCTACCCTCGACGACGGTCAACAGGCCATCGAGTGGCAATACAAGATCGACACCCAACCCTGGCACCCCTTCACCCAGGCGCGCCACCTGGTGGTAGACGATGACTGGCTCCGGGTCCAAGGGCGACACATCGTCTCGGTGCGCTCCCGAGTGGTCGGCCAGGTCAACAGCCTCGATCCTGAACCGGCCGAGGTCGTCGTGCTGGTCGACGTGCAGCAGCCCTGGGTCGCTGTCGCCGAGACCCCTGACGGACGAGTAGCCGTGCAGGTGGCCGACAACGTCTCGAGCCCAGCCCAGACCCTGGTGCGCCTGCGCCTCGGCTGGACCGATGGCGACACAGCTCGACAGAGCGAAGAGAGCGGTGAAGCGGGGGACGAAGAGTGGAGTGAGTGGTCCACCTGGACGCCAGCGGACCAGCTGGCGCCACTGTGGCCGGAGGACGCGGTGACCATAGAAGTGGAAGCGAAGGACGAGGATGGCAACATCGGCACGGTCAGGCAGCCATTGATTCGCGGCCGAGGCATAGACGACGGCAGCGGGTGTCAGTGCACTTTGATGCCCGAACCGACAGGCCGCAGGCCCTGGGCCCCGTGGCTGCTGGCCACCGCGATCGGTCTGGGCCTGGCCCTGCGCCGAGGACAGCGCCGCAGCAGTGACGGAAACGGCAAGCCGCCAGCACGCAGCGACGCGGGTCGGCGATCGGTCCGCCCAGCGGCCCGCCAGGCCCTGGCGGCGCTGAGCCTGGTGGTCTTCGCCGGGCTGCCCGTCGGTTGCTCTTGCGACGAGGACGTCACGGTCGCCGCAGGTTGCCGCGGCCGCGGCGACTGTGAGGTCCTTCTACCCGGCCTCATCGGCGCCTACAGCTCGGCCGCCGTGGCCAACGACGGGACCGTGTGGGTCGCTGGCTATCTGGAGGCCAACTGGGATATCGAGATCAACCTCGGTTGGGGCGATCTGGTGGCAGGACGGCTCGAGGACAACGAGGTGGCCTGGACGGTGGTCGACGGCGTCCCGGCCGAGCCGGCGGTGGATCCCGAAGTCTACGACCCAGCAGGCTTCCGTGGAGGTCAGACTGAACCTGGCGATGACGTCGGATTGTGGACATCCATAGCCATCGACGGTGGCGGCAAGCCTGGAGTGGCCTACTACGACGCCACCAACCGGGCGCTGCGCTATGCCCATCTGGACAGCGGCTGGAGCGCCACCGTGGTGCAGCAGCCCGCCGACCTCGGCGACATCGGTCGCTACGCCAAACTGCTTTATCTCGATGGGCGGCCGGTCATCGCCTACCTGTTCATCGAACCCGGCGCCGGCGGAGCGATCCGCAGCGGCGTTCGCGTCGCCACCGGCAGCACCGCCGCGGCCGGTGAGGTCCAATGGGCCTTCGAAGAAGTGGCGGTCAACGAGGCCAGCCCCTGTCGCGACCACCTGTGCCCCAATAACACCGTCTGCGTGGCCGCCGAGGGGCTCTGCGCTGCCGAAGCCAGTGACTGCGGCGCAGACTGCGCCTCAGGCGAAGAGTGTGTCGACCTGCCTGGTGGGGCCCAGTGCGCTGCGGTGCTGACATCGGCCAAGCTCGACACCTACCCCGATGCGCTCGGGCTCTACGTGTCCGCAGCGCTGCAACCCGACGGCGCCATGGGCCTGGCCTTCTACGATCGAGTGGCCGGCAACGTCGTGGTCGCACGCCGCGGCGGCGAAGGCTGGACCACCGTGATCGCCGATGGCGAGCAGGCTGGCGAGGACACCGGCGACAAGGGGATCGGCACCTCTCTGGCGATCGACGGCCAAGGGAACTACCACGTCGCCTATGTCGACGGGCTCGCCGAAGCGCTCGGCTACGTGATGGTCGAAGGGGGCAGCACGCCCACCACCCCAGAGCTGGTGGACGATGGGTTGGGCAACCCCGACGGACACCACATCGTCGGCGACGATCCGGACATCCTGGTCACCCAGGGTGGCGACATCCGGATCACCTACCAGGACGCCTCCAGTGGTCAGCTGCGACTTGCCATCGGCACGCCGTCGAGTGGTCAGCACGACTGGGCACGCCAAATCATCGAACAGGAGGGCTTTGCAGGAGCCTTTTCCCAGCAGATCGAGGTCGGCGGCGCCGTGCAGATCATCAACTGGTGGCGCGTAGCCTCGCCGCTCCCAATCGGGAACGTGCGGGTCCTGTCACCCTAGGTCTAAGACCACAGCACCCTCAATGCTGGACGGCGATGACTGAGCAGCTGCCGCTCAGGCGGCAAACTCAGTGGCCGTCGTCAGCTCGATGGTGGCAGGCCCGCTAACCGCTGCCCGCTCTTGGGCCACTAGCGTCAACAGCTCGCCCTTGGTGGCCACACCACATTCGAGGATCGCCCGCATGTAGCCATCGACGTAGCCATGGGCTCGGGACATGCGCGGGAAACTGGTACCCGTCGAGCGCGCGACAAACACGTCGTGCAACATGTTCCTCAGTTCCTCGAGCATCTCTACCTTCGACCTCATCCACGATCCTCCCGGTTGCCGCTCGCCTGACGCATCCGGCGCCTGCTGCGTAGCAAACCGCTATCCGAGGGAAGGGCTACGGGCCAAGTTGGTTGCGAAGGGCGGTCACTCAGCGGAGCGGCTGGGCGCCGAGCCGGGGGCGCAGCGGAAGCCGCTTTGCTGGCTGCTTTGCGGGCCCCTTGGCTGGCCGGTCGTCACTCTGCCGAACCGCCAAGCTGGCGAAGAGCAGCAGTCGCCGCACCTCGCTCGGTGGTCGACAGCGCGATGGGTCGCCCCTTGCGAGGAGTGAAAATCAGGCGGGTTCGGCCTTGGCGGCTCGGCCACAAGCTCGCGAACACCAGATCGCACACCACCCCGATGCCGAACACCGCCGCCCCGAGCGCAAGCAATGACGGCGAGCCCGCCCGGCCGCCATCGACGATCAGCGAGGCCCCCAGGAAGGTGCCGACGGCCAGGGCGACCAGCCCGGCATAGAGGGCCACCCGGGGGTACCGCACTTCAATGGCTGCCACGGCCAGGTTGGCCCGGGGGATGTGGGTCCGCTTCTCGCCAATCGTGCGGCCCACGACCGCCAACGTCGTGGCCACGGTAATGCCCGTGGCGTCGACCTTCACTTCCGCGGACCGCTGGAGGCGCAGCAGGACGCTGCCCATGAATCGGAGCAGGTAGCGAATCACCATCAGGCCCGTCACCGTCCAGATCACGAGCATGACAGGCCCGAAAGGAGCGGCGATCAGCTGACCGCTCACCGCCGTGGCGCTGGTCGTTGGAGCAGGCTCGGCCTCGTCGCGCCCCGAAGAAGCTGGGGGCCGGACCACCAGGCTCCGCAACATCGGGTCGTTCAGCTCGCTGGCCAGGCCGTCACAGGCCGCTCGTGCCGCCGGCGAGGAGCTGTGAGCCAAAGCTGCCAAGGCGGTCAGGACCTGGGCCCGGCCCGCTGGAGTGCCTAGCTGGTCGGCATCCCGCACCGTCTCACCGAGGGCCGCCCAGAGGCGGTCGGCCAAGGCCGGCTCGAGGACCGCATCGAGCATGGACAGCGCATCGAGGTAGGTGTGAGCCGCCAGCCAGGTCAGCGCCTTGGCCACCTGCTGGGCCTGCTCGGCACCGGCCGGCGGCTCCAGGACGATGCCTCTAGCCAACAACAGGGCCAACAGCTTCCGGCCAGCCAGCACCGGAGGCTCGGCCCGCTGCATGGCCTTGAGCACGTTGAACGAGCCCACGGCACCATCATCGATGCTGAGCTCCGCTTCGCCCATCAGCTCGTCGAGCCCATCAGCGAGACGAGTGCGCTGCTCGTCCGCCGCCGCGAGCGCTACGGTTCGCACCAGGCTGGACAGCTCGTCACGCCGAGGATGGGCGTCGAGCTCGGGGTGACCTTCTTTGGATTCGGTGCTCATGCCGCTGGCTCGTCTCGCCTTCCCTACCAAGAACAACGCCGGCGCGCGGTCAAGGATTCTTCGGTGGTGACCCTTTAGAAGATGCCCCTGTCGGCGGTGGGCTCTTCGGCTTGCCAGACGGCGGTAGCGCGAGGCGGCGGCCGCGCTTCTTCCTGAGCCGGGGGGTAGTGCGCGGCTTGACCCGCTTACCCTTGCCCTTACGCTTGGCCTGTTTGGCCGCCCGCTTGGCCGCCCGCTTGGCGGCCCGCTCAGCGATACCGTCCACGTAGGTCGTCGCCGCGGCGAGGATGAGCCGAAGCTGGAAGGTGGACACCTCGGCTCGAGCAATGATGCGGTCACCTTTCAGCTCCCAGGTCGGCTCGCCGAAAGCTCGTAACGGGCCGAGCCTGGGCAGGTTGTCCACTTCCTCTCTCAACAGCTCGAGGTGCTCTCGGGCCGCCTCCGCCGAGCCGTCCTGCCCCTCGACCTCCACTTCGAAGTCACCGTCCTTCAGCCGAAAGCGAACCCGCATCCACTTGATGGACTTGGGCATCTTGACCCGTGAGCCCATGAAGGCACGCCAGGGCGTGATGATGTGCATCACGATCCCAGCCCCAGTCGACTTCTTGAACTTGTATTGGGGCGACCGGATCTGGTCGATCTGATCTTCCGCCTCAGCCGGAAGCACCACCATCATGCGCCGGTCGCGAGCCAGAACGGCGCGCCGCTCCCCTTTCTTGCCGATCACCGCAACCTCGAGCCCAGGGCGGTTGATCCAGCGGCCCTGCTTGCCGCTGCGGCGGACCACCAGGTTCAAGGCGTGCCTCATCTTGGCGCTCGGCACGTTGTAGTCGATGGCCACGACGACCCACTGCGGGTTACGCATCTGTGGACCGCTGATGAGAATGTGATCGAAATCGGCGATAGGGTTCAGGTCGGTTCCGCCGAGCAGAGCTTTCCACTGCGGGATGGCACCTAACAACTCACCAAACCGCACCGCGAGCTTGGGGCGCTTGCGCAGAACGTCAGCGGCAAAGTAGATGCGCACGTTGGGATGCTCAGCCCCCACCCCGGCCGCTCCGCCAGCCTCGGTGTAGGGATCGGCGACCTTCTTCCCTTGCGGGGTGCCGCCGTCAGGCTGATCCAGCGCCGCGACCTCTGCAGGACCAGCGTCAGGTCCCCCGTCAGCGCCGCCATCAGTCACGCCCCCGTCGAGCTCAGCCTCGGTGCCCCCATCCGGCTGAGGCGCACCGGCGTCGGGCTCGTCATCGTCCATCAGCTCATCGGCCATCGAATCGATGTCGTCATCATCGACCGAAATCGCCTCCATCTCGCTGTCCGGCTCGGGCTCAGGCGCCGGCGGCTCGGCGACGACCTCGTCATCCACCAAGCCCATGTCGAGCTCCACCGGAATCACGACCTCTTGTTGCGGACCGGTGTCCTCTATCTGAGCTGGCGCTCGCATCAGATAGCGAAACCAGCCGGACAGCCCGGTGGGCAGCAGGGGGCCGTGCAAGATACTCGCGACGAGAATGGCGAGCATCAGCGGTCGCAGCGGCCAGGCAGGTTGCCCCCACATGTCGCCCGCCAGCCTCTGGGCAGGCGTGTCTATTTGGCCGCGACGTTGCGTCAACCTCACCACTGCTAAAGCTAGCCTGGATTTGGGAGGACGTCCCCAGGAGGGCAAGAGCCCGCCGTTTGGGGACTTGGTGGATTTGGCACGCCTCTCGCATGAATGCCACCTGATGATGCTCTGGTCACGCCCCATCTGCCGGCACCGACTACCGGCCCAGAGTCGCCGCTGCCGCCGGGACGGCAACGTACGGAGAAGTGGTTCGCCAAGCGGCGATCCAGGTAACAAGTGCTAAAGCTATCGTCGAGACGAGCTTGGTGTCCTTGTCGGGCACTGGCTCTGCCGTTCTGATCATGGCGCCCCGTCACACAACCCGATCCAAGCCACCGAGCGGACCGATGCACAACCGACGCCGGTTCGCGGAGCCACGGCCAGGATCCCGCGGTGGGAACCAGACGCGCCAGGGCAACGCCCCGAAACGCCGCAGCTCAGCCAGCAGCGCAGGCTCGAAACGCGCCACGGCTATGGGTGCGGTGCTCGGCGTAGCCGTGGGGGCCGGAGCGCTCGGGGCAGTGGCCTGGGCCAGCGGTTGTGGAAACCAGGACCCGCCGCCGGGCCCTAGCGCTGCCGCAACGTCTGGATCAACCGACCCGTTCAGCTCGTTGCCACCCCCACCCGCAATGCCTGACGACTCCAACGCCCCGGTGGTGGCGGAGCCCGATCTGCCCGACGCCGGTGCCCCAGAGACTCCCTACGAGGGCCCCTGGCTCGGCGCGCTCGCCCAAGCGACCCCCATTTACCCGACCGCTCGCTTCTCTCGCAATCGGCTCGGTTACATTCGCCGTGGCGGCAAGGTCCCGGTCACTGACAAGCCCATTCGCACGGCCTCCTGCAAACAGGGTTTCTACCCGCTGGTCGACGGTGGCTACGTCTGCGGCAAATACGCGACCCTCAAGATCGACGATCCGCGGGTGAAGATGGGCGTGAAGGCCCCTGACCTAGAAGCGCTGCTGCCTTACAAATACGCCTACAACCTCAAGCACGGCACGCCCCTCTATCTGTCGGTCCCGTCACGGGACGAGATGCTCGTCTACGAGCCCTACCTCGCAGACAAGAAACGAAAGAAGAAGACCAAGAAGCAGCAGCGAGAGGACGCGGAGAAGGAGGCCGAGCAAGCCGACCGGCCTCGCCCCGCCGCTGCGACCGGCGGGACCGCCGCAGCCACCGCTAGCGCATCGGCCTCGGCCAGCGCACGCTCGGATGGGGGCTCGCGACCTGCGCCAAGCGTCGGCAACGACGACGGGGGGCTCGCCGACGCCGGCCCGCCGCCGGACAAGCCTTGGTGGCAGAAGAATAGGGACGGAGGGCTCAACGTCACCCTCGCCGAGCTCGAGGAAGGGGACGGCACGCTGTCGAGGCGCATGGTGAAGGGCTTCTTCATCGCCGTCGACCGCACCTTCGGCTGGAACAACCGTCTCTGGTACAAAACCACCGAGGGGCTGATCGCGCCGACGGACCGCATGATCATCCCCAAGACGCCACAGCTGAAAGGCCTGGTGGTCACCAGCGAGTTCAGCCAAGTGGGCTTCATCCGGGCCGCCAAGGCGAGGAAGTACGACTTGGGCGATGAAGGCAAAGCCCCAAAGCGGACGGGCAAGGTGGCCCGGTTCACCGCCGTGGGCCTCACCGGCGAGACTCGGCTGCACGAAAAAAGACGGTACCGCGAGACGGTCGATGGCTGGTGGATGAGAGACAGGGACGGAACCTGGACTGACACGGGGCCGCGCCCCTCCGAGGTCGCGGACGACGAGAAGTGGGTGGACGTCAACCTGTCACGGAAGACCTTGATGGCCTTCGTCGGTGACCGGCCGGTCTTTGGGGCCCTCATCTCTCCAGGCAAGCGCTCCAAGGTCAAGAAGCGGGATCACCGCACCAAGACGGGCAAGTGGCGGGTTCGTGAGAAGCACATCACCACCACCATGGACGGCGACGGGCCGTCAGGCGACCTGCCCTACAGCATTCAAGACGTGCCCTACGTGCAGTATTACGACGGCTCCTACGCGTTGCACGGCGCCTTTTGGCACCACAACTTCGGGCGTGAGCAGAGCCACGGTTGCATCAACTTGTCCCCTGCAGATGCCAAACACCTGTTCCAGTGGACCGACCCGCCGCTACCCAGAGGCTGGCACGGCGTATGGTCGTCGACCAAACGCAAAGGCACGCTGATCGTAGTCCACGAGTAACGAGTGAGCGGGTATAGCCCTTCCCAACCAGAGACCTGCAGCATTGAATCGACCGATTCGGCCAAGCCGAATCGGCTGGGGGTGAATCGCCCCGCAGGGGCGAGAGGGGGGAACCCCCTGGAGAAAAAAAGGGACCCAGCCAAGCCGATTCGCCACCGCGCTCACGGGTTCGGTGTCGGGGTCTCACCCCAGTGACACCCCGACACCGACTCTGAGAGCGCGGCCCGAAGAGGGCTGCAGAGGGCTACCGGCCGATCCTCCTTGACTCCTGCCCGTTGTCGCGAAAGTTGACGGCGATGGATCAGCTCTCCGCCCACCTCGACCGAGCCTGGGATTTGGCTCAGCGCGGAGACGCCCGCGGCGCAGACATGTCCGCTCGTCAGGCACTCGATCTCGCTCCCGACTCACCGGAGGTCCACAACCTGATCGGCTACGTGGCGGCGCTCGAAGGGGATTGCGACGAAGCGGTCGAAGCTTATCAACAGGCCATCTTCCTGGACGACACCTACGTCGAGGCGATGCTCAATGCGGCGGAGCTGCTAGTCCATCCGCTGGGCCAGCTCGACGAGGCGATGTGGATGTGTGAGCAGGTTCTCGACCTCACCGACTACGTCGACGAGGTCATCGATGCCTCGCTACTCAAATTCGAAGCCTTGGTCGGCAAGGGCGAGATGGACGCCGCCAAGCGAGTCCTCGCGTCGCTGCCTG